>DASSQF010000206.1:0-3595 GCA_035702685.1 Propionibacteriaceae bacterium | reverse complement strand
GCTCGGCCACATCCGGCGGGTCGAGAAGGGCCGGGTGAGCCTTGCCGAGGGTGCTGTGGCCGTGGCGCCGGACGCCCTCGTCGTCCATTGCGCTGCTGCCGGCCTCAAGTACCCGGCCGTCGTGCCCATCTGGAGCCCGGGCACGATCACGCTCCAGCCTGTACGGGCGGGCTTCCCGTGCTTCGGCGCCGCGCTCATCGGCTACGTCGAGGCGACCAGGGACGACGACGAGGAGAAGAACCGGGTGTGCCTCGCCTCGTGCCTGCCGGACACCCCGGTCAGCTTCGCGCGGATGCACGTCCTCGGCGGACGCGCGGGGCAGGCCTTCAGCGCCCAGCCCGACATCAGGGAGTGGGCCAACGAGACGGCGCTCAACCCCGGCCGGATCCCTCCGGACAGGGCCGCAGACCCTCGCCTGGGGGTCGCCCTGGACCGGTACCGGCAGCACGCCGCCGCCGGCTTCGCCCGCCTCGCCGAGTTCGCCGCGTCAGCCTGAGGCGGATAGGAGCCCCGCGAATCCGCCTTTTCATACCCCAGAACGGGTTCACCTCGTGGATCGGCGGGGTGAGGCCCATCTCGGGTACGAATCGGCGGATTCCCGCTGGACCTCGACGGCGCGCGGAGGTCGACTCCGGCACGGTTAACCCGCTTCTGCCGGACGGCGACACACGTCTCCCGGTGCCTGACAGGCCGCCAGGCACCGGGAGGGATCGTGTCAGTTCTTGCGCTGCCCGGACACGTACGCCACCGAGGTGACGACGCCTGTGGTCGGGTCGAGCAGGACCTGCGGCGCGGTCGGGTTCGGCAGGTGGAGCATCCCGGCCATTGACCCCGCCCTCGTGTCGGCCGAGCCGCCCCCGATCCGGCCGAGGCTCCAGTTGTCCTCGATGAACCTCAGGATCGAGGCCTGGTCGGTCTGGGTGTGGTCGACATAGTTCGTCTTCGCGAACGGCGAGATCACCAGCAGCGGCTGACGCGGCCCGGGGCCGCACTTGTCGACCTGGCCGTCGGCCACCGGTACACCGGCCTTGGCAGCATCAGCGCAGAACGCCGCGTCGTCGGTCGTCGCCGACGCGTTCGTCAGCGTGGCGGCCTGGTGGTCGTACCAGCCGTCCGAGTCGTCGTAGGCGACGACGACCATCGTGTCCTTCCAGTTCGGCGACTTCTGGATGGCGTTGATCTCCGACGCGAGGAAGGCCTGCTCGTCGATCGGGTCGGAGTAGCTCGCGTGGCCGTCCTGGTAGTCGGCCGCCTTGAGGAAGCTCACGGCCGGCATGTCGGGCGAGTTGACGACGGCGGTGAAGTCGCTGAGGTCGTACTGGTGATTGGCCTGGCCGGCGTGCCCGATCTCCGCGACCGAGGCGGGCGCGAGGTGGTGCGGGTTGGCCGTCGAGGCGTAGTACTGGAACGGCTGGTGGTGCGGGTTGTAGTCGGTCGACGAGATGCCGGCGACGTTCTTGTGCGTCGACAGGCAGGCGGCCGGGGACGTGCTCGTCGCCGGGGTCGTCGGGCGGAAGCCGCCCTGGAACCAGCCCCAGCTGACGCCGTTGGCGTTCATGAGGTCTCCGACGTTCTGACCAGTCATACCGGCGAGGGTGTGGGTCGTGGTGTGCGAGCTGTTGGAGCAGTCGTCGTAGACGGGATCAGGGTCGTTGATGACCGTCCCGACACCGGCGGCGTTCGGGAACCGGACGGTGTAGTCGCTCGAGGTCGTGACGAGCGGCGCTCCGGCGGCGGTGAACTCCTTGGCGCCCCAGGTCTGCCCGGAGACCAGGTTGAGCGCACCGGGCGTGGACGGGCCGAAGACCGTGGAGTACGAGTTGTCGCTCATCGCGTAGTGCTGCGCGTAGTTCCACAGGCCAGTGACGGTGTTGCCGTCGTAGTAGCCCATGACAAGGCCGTTCGTCCCGTACTGGGGCGAGGAGCAGGTGTCGCGCGTCGTGTTCTGGACGAAGGCGTCCATGGCGCCGGAGTCGTACGCACGCTGCTCCGCCGTGTAGCCGTGGTCCTGGTCGCACGTGACGGCCTGCGCCGGCGTGAGCCGGAACGGCTGGACGGTGTTGGGGTTGTTCGGGGCCAGCAGCCCCGCCGTGGCGAGCGTGTTGACCTGGTGGGGCGTGTTGGGGGCCGCCGTGAAGGACGCAGCGCTCACGCCGCTGCCCTGGAGCTTCTCGCCTGGGACGTTGGCCGCGACCGGGTACGTCCCGAAGTAGTGGTCGAAGGAGACGTTCTCCTGGAAGATCACGACGACGTGCTTGATCGGCGTCGTCGCGTTGTTGTGGCCGTACTGGTTGCCGCTCGCCTGCGCGGGGGCCGCGGCGAGCGCCGTCGAGCAGACGGCGAGCAGCGCGGCGCCCGAGAGGGCGAGCCTTCGGCGTGGGGTCATGCAGTGCTCCTCGATCGTGTCCGCCTCACGGCGGGCCGGCCTCGCCCCGCGGGGGTCGCGGGGTGCCCTCCGAGTCCACCCTTACCCACGCCGGAGGTCACCCCTACGGTCGTGAAACAGACGGTGAACAGTCGTCGCAGCCCAGGCGGCCACGGAGGTTCCCCAGCGGATCGCGACCGTTACGGTCCAGCAGGTACGGACCGTGCGGGAGGGGGTTCCGTCCGACGATCTGGACAACAGGGTCGGCGACCCTCACGTGCACGGGCGTCACCGAGCTCGTGTCAGGCCTCGCGGCCCCGGGAACCAAGGCCCTGCGCGCTCAGGCGCCGTGGGTGTCGAGCTCCCAGCGGCCGGTCTTGGCGAGCTCCTCGGCGACCTCGCTCCACGTGTGACCGGTGGTGGTCGCGACGCGTGCCTCGAGCCAGTGCCGGAGCGCGCCGGCGTCGAACCGGTCGTACGTGACGACGAGGTGGTGCCGCGGGTCCAGGAAGCCGCCCTGGTCGGCGCACCGGGCCGCCAGCCACTCGCCCGTGCACACCGTGAGCCCGAAGACCTCCTCCCCCGGCCCGTCCTCGGGCCCGCAGCCGAGCTCGGCCTCGAATGCGAAGGCTGCGGGGTCGTCGGGGAGCGTGCTCGGCTCGGGCAGGAACACGAGCGACTTCAGAGCGGCGCGCACGCCTGGATCGTCCCACCTTCTCGGGTACGTGACCAGGGCTCGAGGCGCTTGGTCGCCGGGCGTCGCGAACCGCCGCCAGCCCGGTCATCGTCCGCACGTGCGCACCCTGTGCCCGCTTCCCGCGACAGCCGGTCCCGTACAGGTGTCTACTGGTCGCGGGGAGGAGCACGTCATGTTCCAGGACCGCGCAGAGGCGGCGGGTCTGCTGGCCCAGCGGCTCGCCACGTACAAGGGTCAGCACCCACTCGTGCTCGCCATCCCTCGCGGCGCCGTCGTGATGGCGAAGATCATCGCGGACGACCTCGGAGGCGACCTCGACGTGGTGCTCGTACGCAAGCTGGGCGCCCCGTACGATCCCGAGCTCGCCATCGGCTCCGTCGACGAGGCCGGCCGTACGTACCTGTCGGCCTTCGCCGGAAGGGCAGGCGCCGACGACGCCTACATCGCTCAGGAGCGCGCCGCGCAGCTGGCCCTGACCCGGAAGCGGCGCCGCCTGTACACGCCGGTGCGGCAGCCGATCGACCCCGCTGGCC
>DASSQF010000205.1:0-14884 GCA_035702685.1 Propionibacteriaceae bacterium | reverse complement strand
CGACCCGGCGTCGATGATCACCGTCCCGGCACGCTGCGTCGAGACGACGCGAGCCAGCACGGTCAGGGCACAGGCGTCGAGGCCGCACGAACCGAGCCGTACCTGGTTCCCGTCCTCGAACACGTACGTCCCGGGTCGCGCCTCGGTGACGCCGGCCACGTACGGGCCGGCGGCCAGCCCTGGTGTCGAGCCCACCGACACGACGTCGATCTCGTGGCCGTCGGCTCGCAGTGCGTCCGCGACACCGACGAGGGCGCGTGCCGAAGCCACCGCCGCAGAGTCCAAGCCCCCGCGGTCCGACCCGAACCCGTACAGGTGCCCCTCGTGCGTCATGACGCCGGCCAGCCGCAGCGAGCGCATCCCTCGGAGCCCGTCAGCCACCGAGACCGCCCGCTCCGGATCCACGCCCGTGCGGCCCAGGCCCGTGTCCACCTCGAGCAGGACGTCCGCGACGACGTCGGCATCCCGGAGCGCCGCCTCGAGGGGGGCTGCCACCTCGACGGAGTCCACCATGAGCGTCGTCCCGTATTGCCGGACCGCCTCCACGGCGAAAACGACCTTCGACGGACCCACGGGCAGGTGCGCCCACAGCAGTCCGCGGTGTCCGGCCTCTCCGAGGGCTCGCACCTCCGCCGGCGTCGAGCACGTGAAGCCGATCGCGCCAAGGGCCCGCTGGCGTCGGGCGACCTCCAGCGACTTGCTCGTCTTCCAGTGCGGCCTCAGGCCCACTCCCGCGCCCGCCAGATCCTCCGATACCCGGCGAAGGTTCTCGTCGAGCCTCGCCACGTCGACGAGGAGAGCCGGGGTGTCGAGGCCGGCGAGACCGTGCAGCAGGCGGAGCGTCATGCCTGGTCAGCCCGGGGAGGCGCGGGACGGCGACGGTGCCACAGCCAGAAGAGTCCGCCGATGATGCCGGACACCGCCGAGGTGATCGCCACGGACAGCATCGACGTCGCGACGAGGGTCACGATCACGCCGCTGAGCACCGCGTTGAAGAGGAGCTGGATGAACGACTGGCCGCTGGCGGCGGCTCCGCGCCGCGTCGGGAACCGGTCGAGCATCGCGAGCTGGAGGATCGGGAACGACGCCGCCATCGCGAACGCGATGACGGGCGGGCAGATCATCACCCACGGCAGATGGTTGCCTGCCAGCGCTGCGACGACGACGCCCAGGAGGGCCGCGCTGACGAGCGCGACCATGGCGATGCTCACGAGGCGCTGCGGCGGGATGCGGTGCGCGAGGCGGGCGTTGACGTACGAGCCGAGGATCATGCCGCACACGAACGGGACGAACAGCATCCAGAAGTCCTGCTCGCCCTTGTGAAGGAGCTGGAGCATGATGATCGGCGCCCCGACGATGTAGATGAACTGCGCGCCGAACCCGAACATGCCGGCGAAGGCGAGCCGCAGGTACGGGCGGTCGGAGAGCACGATCCGTACCCCCTTGAGGACGTCGCCGACGTTCAGCGCGCGCCGCTTCTCGAGCGGGTGGGTCTCGGGGACAGCGAAGGCGACCATGGCGGCCAGGAGGAGGCCGACGACGAACAGCCCGCCGAAGATGGTGCGCCAGCTCGCGAACGCGACCACCCAGCCGCCGACGATGGGGGCGATCGCCGGCGCGATGGCGAAGATCATCGCCACCTGGGCCATCATCTTCTGGGCGGCGGGTCCCACGTACACGTCGCGGACGATCGTGCGGCTCACGATCTGACCCGCGCCCGCGAACGCTCCCTGGAGGATGCGTCCCAGGAGGAGGACGGTCAGGTTGGGAGCGACCATGCAGACCAAGGACGCCAGCGCGTATGCGAGCATGCCGACGGCCATGACCTTCTTGCGCCCGACCGCGTCGGAGATCGGCCCGTGGAAGAGGCTCATCACGGCGAACGAGAGCATGTAGACGCTGGTCACCTGCTGCATCTCGCCCGTCGAGGCGTGGATCTCGCGCCCGATGAGGTCGTACGCCGGGAACACCGCGTCGATCGTGAACGGCCCTATCATCGCGAGGGCCGCGATCATGGTCGTGAGGAGCGCGTTGCTCGAGACCCGAGGCCTCGGGCTCACCGCCTCATCTGCCATGGGCCGGAACCAGGCCTGATGCGATGTACGTGTCGCGAAGCACCCCGAGGCTCACGAGCGCGGCGTCCGCGTCGATCCAGAACGGCTGCTCCGCGCTGAGGTGCGCGTAGAAGTCAGCGATGAGGCGGGCATGGCTCGCCCCCCAGTACGAGCGCTCGCCCTCGGCGACGAGGTCGCTGGCGAGCACCTGCACGTCACCGTCCGGCGTCGCCGCGAGGAGCTGTCCGTCCTGGAGCCGTACCGTCGCCGACTCGAAGACGATCTCGAACTCCACCGGGGCGTTCTCGGCGTGGCAGTTCGTCGCGAAGTACACACTGGTCACCCCGCCCGGGTGGCGCATCGTCACGGTCGCCGTGTCCTCGACCTCGGCGATGTCGCGATGGGTCAGGTTCGCCGCGACGCCCGAGACCTCCTCGGGCGCGCCGAGGAGCCAGCACAGCAGGTCGATCGTGTGGATCGTCTGGTTGATGAGCACGCCGCCGCCCGCCTCGCGCCACGTGGCCCGCCACGGCGACGCCGCGTAGTACGCCGCGTCCCGGTGCCACCACACGGAGGCCCGGGCCGAGAGGACCGAGCCGTACGTACGGTCGTCGACGAGTCGCCGCATCGCCTGGCTCGAGTCGTTGTAGCGGTTCTGGAAGCAGACGCCGAGGGTCCGGCCGGACTCCTTCGCCACCCGGGCCAGCTCCGCGCCGGCGGCGTACGACTCGGCGACCGGCTTCTCCGTGAGGACGTGCGAACCAGCGCGCAGGGCCGCCTCGGCCACGGGGGCGTGGAGGTGGTGGGGGAGCGTGATGTGGACCACGTCCGGCCGCACCTCGCGCAACATCTCGTCCACGTCCGTGAAGCCCCGCACGCCCCACTGGGCTGCGGCCGCCTTCGCGCGGTCGGCGTCGATGTCGCACACGGCGACGAGATCGATCGCCGGGTGCTCCACGATCGCGTGGAGGTGGTTGCCAGAGATGTCGCCGATGCCGACGACTGCCGCGGTTGTCACAGGTCTCCTTCGTTGATGGTGAGTGCCGCGCGGTCCCGCAGCAGCCAGCGGATCTCGTTCGCCAAGTAGCGGCGACGGTGGACGGATGCGTACGAGCGCCTGTCGTGGCCCAACCCGTCGTACATGCGGGTGCCTTCCCGTACCCAGCCCACCACGTGCCAGTCTCCCAGCGTCACGTGGCCGAGCAGCGGCAGGTTCCCGGCGTGGACGGGCATCCGCCAGTACCGCTCGTCGTAGGCGACGACCACCGGCCGGTCCGTCACCCCCTCCAGCGGCCCCAGCCCGTCGAAGACGGGATGCTCCGCTGCGGATCGGTCGGCCTCGAACACGGCAAGGCTCGCCTCCGGGTGACCGGACACGCCGGGGGTCCAGCCGGTTCCGATGATGTCGGCCCACCCGGGCCACTCGGGGAACGCGGCCGCGGCGCTGTGCACACCGAGGACCGGGGAGCCGGACGCGGCGTGTGCGGCGATCGCGTCGAAGCTCGGCTGCCAGGCAGGCTCGTACGTGGGAGGGGCGTCGGGGTTGCCGCGGCCCGAGTTCACGATGAGGAGGTCGACGCCGGTGAGGTCTGCCAAGGACTCGGGCGTCTCGTCCGTCCGCATGTCGGGCTCGATGCCGAGGGCACGCACGACCCGTGCGATCTCGGCCGAGGTCTCGGCGACCGGGTGCCAGGGGTCGGCGTAGCGCGACAGGCCCGTGAAGACGACGACTGACACTGCGAGCACCCCCTCTCGACCGACCTCGGCCATGCCGCTCGACCCTAGTACGCGGTACGGACGCCTCCCCTGCAGGGACAGGAGTTGCCCTCCCCGGAGAGCGCATCCCGGGGGCTCGTGAGAGGCGCGCGCGATCGGAGCGGGGCCCCAGCGGGACCTTGCGCGATCGGAAGGGCACGCCGCCCGATCGGAGCGAGCGGGCGACGCCAGGACCGCGATGCCCTTCCGCGGCTCGTTCCCTCGACGTGCATGTCACGTCCCACGGCCCGCCAGCCGGCTCTGGCGCACCATCCTCCGCGGCGCGCGGCGGTCTGGTTGACTTGGTGCCATGGCTCTGTCAGATCCGCCCGTCGCCAGCTGGCTCACCGACATGGACGGCGTGCTCGTCCATGAGGAGGACCCCCTCCCCGGCGGCTCCGAGTTCATCGAGGCCCTCAAGGCCGCCCGGCTCCCGTTCATGGTGCTGACCAACAACTCCATCTACACGCCGCGCGACCTCCGTGCCCGCCTGCTCGCTTCCGGCATCGATGTCCCGGAGACATCGATCTGGACGTCCGGACAGGCGACGGCGAAGTTCATCGCCGAGCAGAGCCCCGGCGCTTCCTGCTTCGTGATCGGGGAGGCGGGGCTGACCACCGCCATGCACGAGGCCGGTCTCACCCTGTCGGAGCGGAGCCCCGACTACGTGGTGCTCGGCGAGACGAGGACGTACGGCTTCGAGGCGATCACTCGTGCGATCCGGCTCATCGAGGCCGGCTCCCGGTTCATCGCCACCAACCCCGACTCGAGCGGGCCGAGCGCATGGGGCACCCTGCCGGCGACGGGTGCGGTCGCCGCGCTCATCCAGGCTGCGACCCATCGGCGCCCGTACTTCGTCGGCAAGCCGAACCCCTTCATGATGCGATCGGCCCTGCGAGCCATCAACGCTCACGCTCACAGCACCGTGATGGTCGGGGACCGGATGGACACGGACGTCATCGCCGGGCTCGAGGCCGGACTCCGTACCGTGCTCGTCCTCACGGGATCCACGAAGCGCCATCAGATCGACACGTTCCCGTACCGGCCGACCCTCGTCATGGACTCCATCGCCGACGTCGTGGGGCTCGTGACGCCGCTTCCCGAGGGTGCCGAGGAGTAGCCCGGGAATAGTCGACGCGGATCCCTCCTTGTCCCCGGGGACGAGAAGGGACGCCATGACGACACTGCAGGACTTCACGGCCACGACGATCAAAGGGGCCGAGCAGCCCCTCGGCGACTACCTGGGGAAGGTGGTGCTTGTCGTCAACACGGCGTCGAAATGCGGGTACACGCCCCAGTTCGAGGAGCTCCAGACCCTGTACCAGGACATGGCGACCTCGGGCTTCGTCGTGCTCGGCTTCCCGTGCGACCAGTTCAAGCACCAGGAGTTCGACTCCGACGAGGAGACCGCCGAGTTCTGCCGCGCGAACTACGGCGTGACGTTCCCAATGTTCCACAAGGTCGACGTCAACGGACCCGAGGCGCATCCGCTGTTCGCATGGCTGCGCAGCGAGCAGGAGGGCCCCGGGGACATCCAGTGGAACTTCACGAAGTTCCTGCTCGACCGCGACGGCCAGGTGGTGCAGCGGTACGAGCCCGAGGTGACTCCGCTGGAGATCGAGCACGACATCCGCTCACTGCTCTACTGACGGCGTCGAGCCACGGCGTGCGCCACGTGCGGCCGCGGGACCCGGAAGGCGGGCGAGCTACCTGCCCTGGGTCCTCTCGCCCTTGGTGCTCCCCGCCTCCTGCTCGTCCGGCGGCAGGTCGTCGGCCTTCACGGCGCCACGCCGGCCGAGTGGCTTGGCAGGGCCGTGGGTCGTGTCGGCATCCGTCTGCTCCTCCGACTCGGCGTTGATCTCCGCGCCCAGGAGCACCGCGTAGCTCGTGATCCACAGCCACAGCATGAGCAGCACGACGCCGGCGAGTGCGCCGTACGTCTTCGCGTAGTGCCCGAACAACGACACGTACAGCGAGAAGCCCGCGGACGCCAGCAGCCAGAGCACCGTCGCGGTGATGGCTCCCACCGAGACCCAGCGGAGCTTCGGCCCGCGTCGGTCCGGCGCGACCCGGTACAGGACGGCCAAGACAACCATCACGATGGCGGCGACGAGGACCCAGCGAAGGACCTCGGAGAGCCAGCGCAGGGGACCGCTGAACCCGATGGCCGAGAACACGGCAGGAGCCACGCCCACGAGCGCCATCACGATCGCCAGGAACACCACCGCCCCTACGGTGAGGGCGAGCGCGAGTCCCCGCTGCTTCACGAAGCTGCGCTTGACCTTCTCGTCGTACGCGATGGTGATGGCGGTGACGAGCTGGTTCATGCCTCCGGAGGCGCTCCACAGCGCCAGCAGCACGGTGATGAGCGTTCCCCAGCCCAGTGCTGCGCGCGGCGTGGCCGTGAGCGCCTGGACCTGGCTGGCGATCACCGAGCGCGCGTCGCTCGGCAGGGACTGCGTGAGGGTCGACGTCTGTGCCGACATCGTCGACCCGTTGGCGACCAGCCCCCAGATGAGGACCGTCGCGACCATCCCGGGGAAGAGGGCGAGGAACCCGAAGAACGCGACGCCGGCCGCCAGGAGAGGCACCTGGTCGGCCTTCGCCTCGCGCCATCCCCGCAGCGCCACCTCCTTCCAGCCGCGCGGTGGGATCTGCGTGGGCTTGTCGGCGTGGCTGCCGGGCACGTCTGCGGCCTGACGGCGGTCCTGACGGGGGGACGAGATCTCTGACATGACCAGGGGCTTACCCGCTCCTCGCCCCACTCCAACGCTCCGACCAGGGTGTTTGTGTCACCGGACGGCTGGGTACAGCCCGGGGACAGCCCACGAAACGGAGCACACATGACCACGGGATACGAACAGCACTCCGGTGACGTCAAGGACACGGCACTGACCGGCGCCGCGGAGACCAAGGACGTACTGATGGAGCGCGGCGGTGACACTGTCGCCGTGGCGAAGGACGAGCTCACGCAGCTCGCCCACGAGGCACGCGGGCACGCGTACAACCTCTGGTCCCAGACCACGGACCAGCTCCGCGAGCACGCTCTCGCGGGAACCCACCAGCTCGCCGACGTCCTTCACGACCTGTCCGGCGAGCTCGGACACATGGCCTCGAGGTCCGAGCAGAACGGACCGGTGACGGCCTTCGCCCGGCAGGCGTCCGCACGGGGCGGGGCCTTCTCCCACTGGCTCTCGAACGCCGACGTCGACGACCTGCTCCTGCAGGTGCGTCGCTTCGCCAGGCGTCGTCCCTTCGCCTTCCTCGCGGGCGCGACGGCAGCGGGGGTCCTCGCGGGACGGCTGAGCCGAGGGCTCATGGCCCACCACGAGAGCACGCAGGCCGCGGTCTCCTCGGGCACCACCACCGGCGCAGGCGCGCGCCACGCGATCGGAGACCGTACGGGCGTCATGACCATGTCCCCGCCGCCGGTCGCCCCGTCGGCGCAGCCGGTCGCACCCGCGTCGCAGCCGGTCACCGGTGGCGTCGGCCCGACGACCGGCGTTGGCCCCGCGACCGGGATGAACGCGCCGCTCGTCCCGCCCGTGACACCCGAGATGGCCCCAGGTTCGGGGACTGCAACGCCGCTGAGCCGCATCGACCCGGCTGAGGCGGGGTACGGCGACGACGACCTGCTGGTCCCCGACGAGGGGAGTGAGTCTCGATGAGCAGCGCATACGAACCGGTGCGCTCCGACCGGCCCGTCGGGTCGGAGCGGCCGCTCGTGACCGAGCGCCCGCTCGGGTCGGACCTGCCTGCTGACCGTCCTCTCGGCACGGACCGTCCCGTCGGGGCGGACCGCTCCATCGGCGAGGTGATGGGAGACGTCACCAGGGACCTCTCGACGCTCATGCGCCAGGAGGTGGCTCTTGCCAAGGCTGAGCTGAGGGAGTCCATGTCGCTCGCCGGCAAGGGCGCGGGGATGCTCGCGGGAGCTGCCGTCGCCGGGATGCTGGTGCTCGACTTCATCTCCGTGGCCGTCTGGTGGGCCCTGGGGAACGTCATCGGGCGCGGCTGGTCTGCGCTCGTCGTCGCCGTGATCTGGGCCATCGTGGCCGTCGTGCTCGTCACGGCAGGGCGGGCGGAGCTGCGCCGGATGCGCGGCATGCCGCAGACGGTCGAGACCGTCAGCAAGATCCCCAATGCACTGAAGGGCCACGAGGAGGAGAACCGATGAGCAGCAACCCGGCCGAGATCCGGTCACAGATCGAGATGACGCGGGCGAACCTGTCCGACGACGTCGACACGCTCGCCTACCAGGCGAGCCCGTCCCACATCGCCGAACGGCAGGTGCAGAAGGTCAAGGCCAAGGGGTCCCGGCTCCTCGACCGCGTCCTCGGTTCCGCGGACGACGTGAAGGACGCCGCGAGCGACAAGCTCGATTCGGTGGGAGACGCCGTGTCCGACCTGCCCGGCTCGGCACGTCGCCAGACGCAGGGCAACCCGCTCGCCGCGGGCCTCGTCGCGTTCGGCTTCGGGCTCCTCGTCTCGGCGGCCTTCCCCGCTTCGGACACGGAGCGGGAGCTCGCGGGGGACATCAAGGAGAAGGCGCAGCCCCTCACGGACAAGGTCACCGAGGCCGCGAAGGACGTGGCAGGCAACCTCCAGGAGCCGGCCAGCCAGGCCGTCGCCTCGCTCAAGGACTCCGCGACCGAGTCGGTGCAGAACGTCAAGGACGAGGCCAAGGACGCCACCGCGGACGTCACGGACACGGCTCGCGACAACGCGGCCGACGTCAAGGACGCGGCCCAGCAGTCCAGGACCACGAGCGGCGGCACCTCGAGCTTCTGACGGCAGGGGATAGGGCGGCGCGTAGGGACCGGGACGTGTTCCCGGTCCCTATCGTCTGTCCGATGGTCGGTGCGAGAGCAGGGCCTCGATCGGGGCTGCCTGGCCTGGTCCCCGCCGTTCGCGCTCGTAGGCCCTACGCGCCGAGGTCGGACAGCAGGTCGGCGAGGGGGACCGAGGCCACCGACACCGAGGCGTCGCCGATCCCGAACGGGATGAAGAGCGTGCCGCCGTGGACGATCGCCCCGCAGGAGAAGACCACGTTCGGCACGTACCCGCCGTGCGTCACGGGAGGCAGCAGCGGCCTGCCCAGGCGACCGATGACCTGCGTGGGGTCGTCGAGGTCGAGCAGGATCGCGCCGAGGCTGTACGTGCGCATGAGCCCCACCCCGTGCGTGACGACGAGCCAGCCCGCCTCCGTCTCGATCGGCGGGCTCGCGTTGCCCACGTGGAGGATCTGCCAGGCGTCGTGAGGCGTCTCGATGGGGATGGACTCGCCCCAGCGGTACCCGTCGTCCGAGAACGTCACGCCGATCGTCATGCCGTCCGCGCGGCTGAGCGCCAGATGGTTGCCGCCGACCTTGCGCGGGAAGAGCGCCATACCCTTGTTCCGGGCGCCCGGACCAGTGAGCGGGAACGACGTGAAGGTCAGGAGGTCCGCGCTCGTCAGGAGCCGGTTCCCGATGTTCGCGCCGTCAAAGGCGGTGTAGCAGGCGCGGTACTGGATGGTGCCGTCGTCGTCGGTGAACAGGGTGAACCTGGCGTCCTCGATGCCGCTCCGCTCGTCCTCGGCGATCGGCATGAGCACTCGCTGGTCGAGCGTGGTCGACTCCTCGAAGGAGACGGTGTAGCAGGCTCCCGCCCAGCGGCGCAGCGCCTGCACGCGCAGGTGGGCCTCGGGGTGAAGCAGCACATCGGGGGGAAGGTCGACGAGGATCTGCTCCACGTCCGTGCGATGCACGCTCTCGGGCACGCCCTGCAGGACCGCCACAGTGAGCTCGTCCGGCTCGCGTCCCGCCCGTACGAGCGCGTCGAACAGAGGGCGAGGCACGGCGGCGACGGTCACCGAACCGACGAGGGGCGGCTCGAGCCGCTCCTCGAACCGCCAGCTCTGGTCGTCCACGACGGCGGCCGAGAACTGGAGAGCCGAGATGTGTCCCTCGCCGATGCCCCTCAGAGCCACGGCGACACGGAGCTGGCCCTCGGCGAGGCCACTCTGGTCGGGATGAGGGATCACCCCGGGATTGGTGAGGGCCGCGCCCTCGACGGCGTACTCCGCCGTGAAGGCGGCTCCGATGAGGAGGGTGCGAGCCTCGCTGATCTCATCCTTCGGGTCCAGCAGAACGGCAGCGTTCGCCAGCAGGAGCCCTCGAAGATCCGGGTGATGGGGACCGAACTTCTGCAGGACGCCTGGCAGGAGCTCTTTCACGGTCTTTTCGTCGAGGCCGCTCAGACGCTCGAGGAGGTCGCGAGCGCGGCGCGTGTGGGGTGGTTCCGTGCTGGGCAGGAAGAGGCGGCCGATTACCCGTGCGGGGTCGGGTCGGAGGTGCTGGTCGGAGTGGACACGGACGGTGGCGGGCATGTCTTCACTCCTAGCCGGTGTGCGTGGAACACGGTGGAGACGGCACAGAGTGTGGACTCGGCTCCGCGGTTCAGGTTACGTCCGTACGGGGTGAGCCCGTCGTAGCCGGCGCCCGTGTCGGGGTCCATCATCTCGACTCCGGCGTCGTTGTCGCCGAGGAACCAGGCGAGCGCCGCGCCCAGGAGCTCCCGCCACCTCTCGTCGCCCGTGAGGTCGTACGCCGTCGCGGCCGCTGCCGCGAGCGAGCCCACCTCGATGGGCTGCTGGTCGAAGCCGGGCGCCCTGTCGCCGGGCCCCCACCCGCCGACCGGGACGACGGACAGGTGCCCGTCGTGCTGCTGGGCCGCCGCGAGGAACTCGAGCTGCTCCAGTCCGAGCCCGAGGAGGTCGTCGCGGCGGAGCACCACGCCCGTGAGGAGCAGCGCCCGGGGGAGGGCGCCGTTGTCATACGTGAGCCGCGGTTCGAGCCATGGCCACGTCGCGGCATCGCCCGGCTCCCGGGCGGCGAGACGGGCGGCCGCGTCCTCGACGAAGGGCCGTACGCCCGGCACCTGCCCGTACAGGGGAGCTGCGCCGGCCAGCGCGTACGTCGTGGCCCGACGGTACGGCGAGCGCCGCGCCAGCATCCGTTCGAGCACCTCCCTCGCCCGGGCGCCGCCCAGTCCGGCGGCGACGCACGTGCCCAGTGCGCCCGCGGCGCGTCCCCACCAGTCGCCCAGGGAGGCGTCGTCCGACCACGTGCCGTCCGGATCCATCCGGTTGTGACACCGCCCGTCCCCGTCGACCGCTGCGAGCACGAACCGAAGGTAGACCTCGCCTAGGTCGGCGATCTCGTCCCCGACGAGGCTCGTGAGCACCAGCCCGCGCGCGACGTCGTCCGTGCAGTAGCCCAGCTCGCGGCGCGGCTCGTCGCCGAGGCAGTGCTCGAACATCCCGCGGTCGTCCGTCAGGTGTCGCAGGTGCTCGAATCGCGGCGAGGGTGCTGCCGTCATCGCCGACCGGACGAGATGTCCGGGGCACCCAGGGCTCTCGTCCTGGCGGCTGACGCGTCGTGCAGCCGCTGTCCGAGCGAGACGTACGCCTTCGCGACCGCCGGCCAGACGAGCTGTTCTGCCTGCACACGTCCCACGCCCGACATCGCCGCCGCCCGGCGCGGCTCCGTGAGGATCCGCCTGATGGCGTCGGCCATGGCCTCCGGGTCACGGTGCGGCACGGTGATCCCGGCGCCTCCTTCGAGGAGCTCGACGGCGTGGGGGAATCGGGTGGCGACGACGGGGCGACCTGCTGCCACCGCCTCGATGAGGACACCCGACGTCACCTGCTCGTCGTTGTCGTAGGGCAGCAGGACCACGGACGCGCTTCCGATCAGAGACGGCAGGGCCGCGGTGGGACGGTAGGCCGCGTCGAACCTCAGAAGGTGCCGGACGCCCAGGTCGGACGCCAGCTCGGCCAGCCCTTCCCTGTACGACTCGCCCTGCGACTCGACGACCTTAGGGTGCGTCTCCCCGGCGACGAGGTACTCAGGGTCGGGATCGAGGTCCTTGAGACGCGCCAGCGCCTCGACGCCCCATTCGATGCCCTTGCCGGGGCCCAGCAGCCCCCACGTGAGGATGCGGTGCCGTCTCGGCAGTCCACTGTGGCGCGCGATCGTCGGGGAGACGCCATGGGGGATGACGGACACCTTCGACGCGTCCACCCGGTAGGCGTGCGCCAGGCGGGTCCGTGCGGCATGGCTCATGACCACCACGGCGTCTGCGGAAGAGCAGACGCTCTCGAGCACCTCTCGCTGCCGCGGGGTAGGTCGGGCGAGCACCGTGTGAAGAACGACGATCACGGGTGTGTCCACCTGCTTGAGGACCGTGAGCAGCTCGTCGCCGTCCGGGCCGCCGTAGATCCCGTACTCGTGCTGCACGATCGCCACGTCAGCCTCGTTGAGGGCGTCCGCCGCGCGGCGCTGGCTCAGCCGGTCGCCGGCGACGAGGTGCCGTACGACCTTCTCGCCCGACATGGCTGTCGGTGCCTCCACCGAGCGAACCACGAAGACCGAGCATCCCGCCAGGCTGTCGAGAGCGTCACCGAGCGCATACGTGAATGTCGCCAGGCCGCACTGCGTCGGGGGGTACGTGCTCAACAGTCCGAACTTCATTGCGTCCTCCACGATTTGGGGATCCGGCATCCGGATCACGGCACCCATGTGTCTCTCATTACCCGTCACAGCGGCAACGCCCCGCGGGGCGCCGCGTGAACCGGATGGGAGGGCATGGACCCACCGGATGGAGAACCGTGGCTGGGTCCATTGTGCGCCCCTGGGAGGACAACGGCACCATCGGTGCAGAATCCAGGCACGCCGAAGGGGGACCGGATGGCTCCGGTCCCCCTTCGTTCCTACGTCGTTCGTACCTCGTCAGGGCTTACTGGTCGAAGTACATCTCGAACTCGTGTGGGTGCGGCCGCATGCGGATCGCGTCGATGTCGGCGCGCTTCATGTCGATCCACGTCTCGATGAGGTCGGGGGTGAACACGTCGCCGGCGAGCAGGTAGTCGTGGTCCTCCTCGAGCTTGTCGAGCACGGCGTCCAGCGAGGCCGGGACCGTGGGGATCGAGGCGTGCTCCTCGGGCGGCAGCTCGTACAGGTCCTTGTCGACCGGGGCCATCGGCTCGATCTTGTTGACGATGCCGTCGAGGCCGGCCAGGAGGCAGGCGGCGAAGGCGAGGTACGGGTTCGAGCTCGGGTCCGGGCAGCGGAACTCGAGGCGCTTCGCCTTCGGGTTCGAGCCGGTGACCGGGATGCGGATGCAGGCGGAGCGGTTGCGGCCCGAGTACACGAGGTTCACGGGGGCCTCGAAGCCCGGGACGAGACGGTGGTACGAGTTCGTCGTCGGGTTCGTGAACGCCAGGAGGCTCGGCGCGTGGTGCAGCAGACCGCCGATGTAGTAGCGCGCCATGTCCGACAGGCCCGCGTAGCCGGCCTCGTCGGCGAACAGCGGGTTGCCGTCCTTCCACAGCGACTGGTGGACGTGCATGCCCGAGCCGTTGTCACCGAAGATCGGCTTCGGCATGAAGGTCACGGTCTTGCCCGCGGCCCACGCCGTGTTCTTGATGACGTACTTGAACTTCTGCACGTCGTCGGCCGCGGCCAGCATCGTGTTGTACTTGTAGTTGATCTCCGCCTGGCCGGCCGTGCCGACCTCGTGGTGCGCGCGCTCGATCTCGAGGCCGACGTTCGTCAGGTTGCGGACCATGTCGTCGCGGAGGTCGGTGAAGTGGTCGACGGGGGCCACGGGGAAGTAGCCGCCCTTGTACTTGACCTTGTACCCGCGGTTCGGGCGGCCGTCGACGTCGTACTCGGCGCCGGTGTTCCAGGCGCCGGCCTCGGAGTCGATGTAGTAGTAGCTGGCGTTCTGCTTCGTCTCGTACCGGACGGAGTCGAAGATGTAGAACTCGGCCTCGGGCGCGAAGAAGGCGGTGTCGCCGATGCCCGACGACGCGAGGTAGGCCTCAGCCTTGCGGGCGATGTTGCGCGGGTCGCGGCTGTAGGCCTCCTTCGTGATCGGGTCGTGCACGAAGAAGTTCAGGGCGAGGGTCTTCGACTTGCGGAACGGGTCCACGAACGCGGAGGTGGGGTCAGGCAGCAGAGCCATGTCCGACTCGTGGATCTTCTGGAACCCACGGATCGACGACCCGTCGAACGCGAGGCCGTCCTCGAACACTGCCTGCGTCAGCGCCGTGGCCGGGATCGTGAAGTGCTGCATGACGCCCGGCAGGTCGCAGAACCGGATGTCGACGGTCTCGATGTCGTTGTCCTTGACGTAGGCCAACGTGTCGTCGGCGCCTTGGAACATGGAACCTCCAGTGAACTCAGGGCGCACGGTGCGCCTGGACAGAACCTAGTGATGGGCCGTTGCCGAGCCATGTCGGGATTGTTTCGGCAATGTAACGCCGCTCGCGGCCGCGCGCAGGCGATCTCAGCAGGTCGGCGAGGCGCGTCGATATGCTCAAGGGCGTGGCTGACGAGGCGGTGACGGAGTACCCGGGATCGTCGCTCGGCCTGCCCGCGTCCGGCCGGGGATCGCTCGCGTCGTGGCGGGCCCGGATCGCGGCTCTCATCGTCGACTGGGCGGCCAGCATCCTCGTGGCGACGCTGCTGGTCGGCCAGGGTGCGCTCCACGGCGGAGGCTGGCGGGGTTTCGTCGTCCTGGTCGTGTACGTGGCGGAGAAGGCTGTACTGACGTGGCTGACCTCGGCGTCCTTCGGCCAGCTCCTGGCCCGCGTGGCCGTGGTGCGGGTCGGGGGTGGCCCGATCGGTCCGTGGCGGTCACTGGCCAGGGCCGTGATGATCGGCCTCGTCATCCCCGCGGTCGTCGTCGGCGCCGAGCGGCGTGGCCTGGACGACCTCGTGCTGGGTACGGTCGTCGTCAACCGGACAGAGGGACGTACGGCCTGAGCGGTCAGGGCGAACTCCGGGTGAACCCCACAGATCACTATGTGGTTTTTGCTGCGTTCATGTTGATTCGTGCGTATCTTGGTCGCATGGTCGTCACTGCTGCCGATGAGGAGCGTCTGCTCCCGCACGAGCGTCACCTGCGGATCCTCGATCAGGCCCGGAACCGGTCCCGGGTCGAGGTGTCCGCCCTCGCGGAGGAGCTGGATGTGACCTCCGAGACCATCCGTCGTGACCGCGCCGCTCTCGAGCGCCGCGGTCTCC
>DASSQF010000204.1:0-9569 GCA_035702685.1 Propionibacteriaceae bacterium | reverse complement strand
GTCGGTGCCGTACGAGCGGGTTGAGCGCCCCGATCTCACGATTCCGGAGCGCCCAGAGTCCACGGGGTACCAACGCACCGAACGCGATCTGCAGCACTATGTGCGCGATCACGCCGCCACGCTCGACGGATCGGACGTGCTCCCCGGGTAGCTCGATCCTGAGGACGACGGGCCCGGACAGTCCCCCGTACGGTGGCGCCCGGCCGGCCCATCACTCGGGGTCGTCACCCTCGTCCTGCGCGTCGGCGTCCCACCCCGCGGCGAAGAGAGCCTCCGCACCGGCGGTGTCGTCGGTGAGCCGGGCGAGCAGGTCGGAGACAGTTCTCGAGCGCAGCAGCGCGTACTGGTCCAGCGAGCTGAGCGGCGCGATACCGGCCACCTGCCACAGGCGGTAGGCGATCTCCGGGGACAGCTCGACGTCAGCCGGCCAGGGCAGCTCCACGAACTCGCTCGCCCGCGAGATCGTCGAACGCACGACAGCCTCCGCGGCGGCGAGCTCGGAGGCGCTGGACTCGTCGAGCTCCAGCGCGCCGAGCTCGCGTACCTCAGCCCTCGGGAAGGGGTCCTCCTGGAGCCACCGCACCACCTCGAACCGTGCCCCGCCTGTCGCGAGCAGCTCGATCCAGCCCTCGACGAGCTCCACGGAGACGATGCGGGCGACGGTCCCCACGCCGAACCGGACGTCGCCACCCCCGACCTCGGAGCCTCGCTCGATGAGGACCACCCCGAACTCGTGCTCGGTCTGGTCGAGCACGGACGACAACATCGCCACGTAGCGCGGCTCGAAGACTCGGAGCTGCAGCGGCATGCCGGGGAACAGCACGGAGCCCAGCGGGAACATCGGGAGCTCGCGAGTGACGCCGGTCATGCCGTCGATCCTGCCCGACGCCGCCAGTACTCACGAGTCGCCATCGGGCCCCACGACTCCGGGGCCGGCCTCGTGGCCTACACGGACAGTCCGCAGACGAACCCCTCTCGGCTCGCTCTCAGCCCGTCGGCGGCCTCCACGGCGTCTCCGACCACCTTCACGTCGGCGACCTCGCGGAGCGCTTCGAGCGACTGGACGTCGGGTGCCATGCCGAGCGCCATCACCACCGTGTCGCACGGAAGGGTCCGCTGCTGACCGTCCTGGCAGACCTCGACCCCTGCGTCCGTGAACGCGGTGATCGTGGCGTTGGCCACGGTCTCGACCTTGTAGCCGTCGAGTTCCTTCATGAGGTAGTACCGCCGGGCCGCGTTCTCCTCGAGGGCGATCGCGGGAAGCTGATCGACGACGGTCACCTGGCGCCCGATGGAGGCGAGGTACAGGGCGGTCTCGCTGCCGATCATCCCGCCGCCCGCGACAACCACGCGGCTTCCGGGGTTGGCCCGTCCGGCGAGCACGTCGCACGCGTCGACGACGTTCGCCCCGTCGATGCCGGGGATCGGAGGCCGTACGTGCTTGGCGCCCGCTGCGTACACCACCACATCCGGCGACTCACCTCGGACCACCTCCGGGCTGCCGGTCGACCCCAGCTCCACGTGGACGCCGAGGCGGCACACCTCCTCCCGCAGCCAGGTGATGTACGAGGTCAGCTCGCCCTTGCCCGGCGGGACGGCACCGATCACGAAGTTCCCCCCGAGATGGTCGTTGCGCTCATGGAGCACGACGTCGTGACCGGCAAGGCGCGCGCCGCGGGCGGCCTCCAGACCGGCGGGGCCGCCGCCGACCACGACGACCTTCTTGCGCACGGCTGCCGGCTGGACCTCCCGGGCCCCTTCGAATCCGAGCGAGGGGTTGACCAGGCAACGGATCGGCTTGTTGGTGAACAGGACCGCGATGCAGCCCTGGTTGCAGCCGATGCACTGCCGGATCTGCTCCGGATGCCCCTCGGCGTACTTCCGCGGAAGGTCGGGGTCCGCCAGTGAGGCCCTGCCGAACGAGACCAGGTCCGCCTGGCCCGCTGCCAGGATCGCGTCGCCGACGAAGGGGTCCTTGATGCGCCCCACCACCTGCACGGGGATCGACACCACCTGCTTGATCCGGGCCGCGCACTCGGCCAGCCATCCGTATGGACGTCCCAACGGCGGAATGATCGCCCACGCGCTCTCGTACGTGCCGGCGGTGATGTGGACCAGGTCGATCCCGGCGGCCTCGAGCTGCTGGCAGATGACGGTCGTCTCGGCGAGGTCGCGCCCGCCGATCACGTACTCGTCCGCGGAGATCCGGAAGGAGACCACGAAGTCAGGGCGGCACTTGGCCCTGATGTCCTCGATGACCTCCAACGGGAAGCGGAGCCGGTTCAGCAGCGTGCCGCCGTACTCGTCGGTGCGCTTGTTGGAGTACGACGACATGAACTGCGCGATCAGGTACCCGTGAGCGCCGTGCACCTCGACCCCGTCGAAGCCGGCGAGCTCCGCCCGGTGGGCGGTGTCACCGAACTGCCCGACGATCACCCGGATCTCGTCCTTCGTGAGCGCGTGCGGGACCTCGCCCATGGTGGGGCACGCCAGCGCCGACGCGGACACGGGCTGCGCACCGATGAGTGCCGCCGAGGTCTGGCGTCCGCAGTGATAGATCTGAGCGAAGATCTTCGCCCCCGCCGCGTGAACGCGCTCCGTGAGCTCCCGGTGCGGAGCGATCTGCTCGTCCTTCCACAAGCCGGCGCACCAGAAGCCCCGCCCGCGCGGGTCGACGGCGTAGTCCTCGGTGATGATGAGGCCGAAGCCGCCCTTGGCGCGGGCCTCGTGGTACGCGATGTACTGCTCGGTCGGCATCCCGTCGTCGTCGCAGTAGCAGGTGACCATCGGAGCGACGGCCATACGGTTCTTGAGTTCCAGGCTCCCTACCAGCAACGGTGAGAGCAGAGTCGCCGACATTTCCCACATCTCCTTCAGGACGGCGAGGGCGTCGTTGCCCCGCCTGTGGCGCCGCCCAAGCCACCGTGCAAGGGGGCCCGAGAAGGACGCTACTCGCGCGTGCGCGCCGCGTCAGACGCACTGGGAAGACCGTCGGCAGCGACGTGAATCAGGCGCACCGGCGCGTCAGAAATGCCTAGTCCCTGCAGTCTTCGTGAGGCTGAGCGGCAGGTCCAGGTGGTACGGCGAGACCACGAGGCCCGTCTCGACGGTGTCGTACACCCGGACGTCGAGCTGGGCGTTGTCGCGGAGGGCCACCTCGAGGTCGACGGTCTCGGCGTAGAAGTTCGCTGCGATCCTGCTCCTGGCGCGCTGCATGGAGTCCGGTGCCTCCTTCAGCGACCCGCTGTAGGGGTCCTCCCCCAGCCCCAGGCTGTCGAGGTCGGCGCAGAGTCCGTTGACGCCGACGTAGTACGCGCGGCCGCGGCTGGCGTTGCTCACCGCGGCGCCCTCCTCGACCATCTGGTTCATGCTCGAGGCCGTGAGCCACGGCATGTACGAGACTCTGCGGTACTCGTCCGACGCCCAGCCTTCAGCATCGCCCGTGATGGCTGCGGACAGCGGCACGGACTGCAGCCGCACCGTCGTGCCGACCGGCGACGTGAACGTCGGCGCGAAGTCGGGGCTGCAGGACAGCACCGACAGCAGCACGACCTCTCCGGTCGCGTTCGTGAGCGCCATGACAAGGTGGTCCCGCCGCTCGAAGACGTGCTGCGTGAGCGGGATCCTGCTGTTGTGCACCGGCTTGACGAACGACGGCTCCCCCAGCTGGGCCACGAGGTACGTGAGGCTGTTGCCGGGGTGGAGCTGCTGCAGCTTCGCGTACTCGGCCTCGCGCCAGAACACCGTCTGGTACGCCTGCGGCCCTAGTCCGAGAACCAGCACGAGCGCGCTCAAGGAGGCGGCGAACCCCACCAGCGCCTTGCTCACGAGGTGGCCGACCACGGACGTGCGCTGCCAGCGGTTCCAGACGGGCCAGGGCCAGTCCACGATCCAGCGGATGGGAGTGGGATGGGTGTCCAGCTGCTCGGGCGGAGCCGGCGGCGACCCCTTCCCGACCGGTGCCTCGGTCATGGCGTACCTCCACGGGCCACGCTAGTTCCGCGCAGCGGCCGTGACAGGCCTTTCGCCTCCGTGGAGGCCAGTCGGCCCGCCGGTCGCGTGGTGGGGCTCTCCCCACCCTCAACGTGAACCTCACGTGAGGTCTAAATCACCCCCGTGTGGCACGCCACCCCGGCACGGCTCTAGGGTCTGCGCATGACCACCGACCAGGTCGTGGCTGCGCTGGCCGCGGAGGGCCACGACCGCGCGAAGGTCGTGGGGGTGATCACCTCGTTCGAGGGCATTCCGTGGCGCGAGGGCGAAGGTTGGAACGAGCGCGAGGTCGCCCTGCTGCGCAGGCAGCTCGGGGCACCGGAGAACCCGCCGGACCTCAGCTTCGACCTCGACGTCTGGGCCGCAGACCTGGCCTACGTCATGGAGCGCGCCACGGGCGGCAGGGCACGGCTCGGCCTCGACGTGCTCCGAGACGTGGCGTTCGAGCTCCTGCACCAGCCCGCGGACGGCCAGTGGCTACCGGAGGCGAGCAAGGCGAGGCTCAACGAGCACGGCGAGGTCGCGGGCCTGTACGACCCGGACTTCACGATCGGCCGGTGGGCCGTCGACCTCGGCGAGGCGATCAGGCGCGGCAGTCGCGGCCGTGTGGAGCTCGGTCAGCCCGAGCTCCTCGTCGCCGCGAACCTCCTCCTCCACGCCCACGAGGGGGACTGGTGCCCACGCGCGGCGCAGATCTGCCGCGAATACATGCCTGGCCAGCGGACGTACTGAGGCTCTCCCCCGCTATGCCAGGGCGTCGGTCAGGGCGTCCGCGATGAGGTGCACCTCGTCCTCGGTCGTCACGAGTGGCGGCGCGAGACGCAGTGTCTGGCCGTGGGTGTCCTTCGCGAGTACGCCACGGGCCATGAGCCTCTCGCACACGGCGCGGCCGGTCCCGTACTCGGGCGCGATGTCGACGCCCGCCCACAGGCCGACGCCGCGCACGGCGACGACGCCGTGGCCCACGAGCCCCGCGAGCCGGGCGTGCAGCACCTCGCCGAGCCGGCGGGCCCGGGCCTGGTACTCCCCCGTCTCGAGGATCCCCACGACGGCGTGCCCGATCGCCGCGCCGAGCGGGTTCCCGCCGAACGTCGAGCCGTGCTCCCCCGGCCGGATCACGCTGATGACGTCGTCGCGACCCACGACCGCGGAGACGGGGACGATGCCACCGCCGAGTGCCTTGCCCAAGGTGATGAGGTCCGGCTGCACGCCGAGCCGCTCGGTCTCCAGCGTGGCGCCCGTACGCCCGAGGCCGGACTGGATCTCGTCCGCGATGAGCAGGACGTCAGCCGCGGCTGTCAGCCGCCGCACCTCCGCGAGGTAGCCCGCAGGCGGGACGATGATGCCTGCCTCGCCCTGGATCGGCTCCACCAGCACCGCGACGGTGTCCTCGTCGAGGGCGGCGGACAGCGCCGCCGCGTCGCCGTAGGGGACCATGACGAAACCCGGGCCGTACGGACCGAAGTCGTTCCGCGCGCTCGGGTCGTCGCTGAACGAGACGATCGTCGTCGTCCGTCCGTGGAAGCTGCCCGAGGCCACGATGATCTTCGCCGCGTGCGCTCGTACGCCCTTGACGCGGTAGCCCCAGGCCCGCGAGATCTTGATGGCGGTCTCGACCGCCTCTGCTCCGGTGTTCATGGGGAGCACGCGGTCCGTACCCGTGAGCGCGGCGAGGTCCTCCATGAAGGGCCCGAGCCGGTCGTTGTGGAACGCGCGGCTCGTGAGCGTCAGCCGGTCGAGCTGGTCGTGGGCGGCGGCGACGAGCAGAGGGTGGCGGTGGCCGAAGTTGAGCGCCGAGTAGCCGGCGAGGCAGTCCAGGTACCTGCGCCCCTCCACGTCGGTGACCCAGGACCCGGACGCCGACGCGGCGACCACGGGCAGCGGGTGGTAGTTGTGCGCACCCCAGGCCTCGTCGAGCGCGATGTAGTCCGCCGACGTACGAGGTCCCGCGGCGACGGTCATGGTCACCACCTCAGCTCCAGCGTGCAGCACTTCACTCCCCCGCCTCCCAGGAGCAGCTCGGACAGGTCCACTCCGTGAGGGACGTATCCTCGCGCCTCGAGGTCACGGGCGAAGGACCGCGCCCGACTGGCGATGACGACGTTGCGCCCGTCGCTGAAGGAGTTGAGCCCGAGGACGGCGGCGTCGGCGTCGGTGGCCAGCACCGCGTCCGGGAAGCGACGCTCCAGGAGCTCCCTGCTCGCCTCGTCGAAGGCACGAGGAAGGTACGCGACCGATGCCGGACCGCCGGCGTCGTCGAGCACGGCGAACGCCGTGTCGAGGTGGTAGAAGCTCGGGTCGACGAGCCGCAGGGTGACGACCTCCCGGTCGTAGATCCTGGACAGCTCGGCGTGGCTCGCCGCATCGCTGCGGAAGCCGGTCCCGGCGAAGATCGTGTCGCCGACCTTGAGGAAGTCGCCCTCCCCCTCATTGACGGAGACGGGCTCGACGACGCGAAGGCCCCGCTCGGCGAACCACGCGGCGTACGCCGGCCCCTCAGGTCCCCGCTCGGCGTAGTGGAAACGGGCGCCGTACGCGATGCCGTCGAGCACGAAACCCCCGTTGGCCGCGTACACCATGTCCGGCAGGCCGGCGATGGGGTCGATGAGCTCGATCCGGTACCCGAGCCGGCGGTACATCTCGTACAGGCTCTGCCACTGCCGGAGGGCCACGCCTGTGTCCGTCGGGTTGGCCGGCTCCATCCACGGGTTGATCCGGTAGCGGACCGTGAAGTGCTCAGGGCGGCACATGAGCACCGTCTTGGGGGACGGCACCCGCTCCCCCGAGACGTCCATCTCCACGTCCAGCAAGGTCTCGCGATCTTCAACTATCGTCACGAGGCCCATCATGACAACGGAATCGCGACGATTCACAGCGTTGGACGCACGGATCCTGCGTCATTTCGCCATCTACGCCGGGACTGTTGCGTAAGATCTCCGCATGGACCAGATCGATCGGGTGATCCTCGACGCGCTGAGGGTCAACGCACGGATCAGCTACGCGGACCTCGGCTCCCAGGTGGGGCTCTCGGCGTCCGCGGCGAAACGACGTGTCGACCGCCTGGTCGAGGACCACGTCATCCAGGCGTTCACCATCCAGATCGACCCGACGCTGGACGGCATGGGCACCGAGGCGTACGTCGAGCTCTTCTGCCGCGGCACCGTCGCGCCACACGACCTCAAGCGGATCCTGTCCGCGGTCCCGGAGGTCGTCGACGCCGCCACCGTCACGGGAGAGGCCGATGCCATCGTGCACATCCGCTCACGCGACGTCGCGTCCCTCGAGGTGGCGTTGGAGAACGTCCGCGCCGCGACCTCCGTCGACCACACCCGGTCCGCCATCGTCCTGAGCCGGCTGGTCCGGCGCACGACCGGCTGACGGACCGGGCCTGCAGGACTCCCCGGCGGGCCACCGCTCACCGACGTAGGGTGAGGCATGGCACGAGAGTCGACCTGGGTGACGTCGTTCAAGAAGGCTGCACTGGCCACAGCCGCCAGCGCCGTGGTGGGGTCCGCGCTGACCAACCCGCGCAGCGCCTGGTACACGAGCCTCCGCAAGCCGTGGTTCCAGCCGCCGCCGGCCGCTTTCCCGCTGGTCTGGAGCACTCTGTACGCGACGACGGCCCTGGGCGCGGCGGGTGTGGTGACCCGCCTCCGCGAGACGGGCCGGGACAGTGAGGCCGACGCCTTCGAGGCGGCCCACCGGCTGAACCTCGCTCTCAACGCCGGCTGGTGCGGCGCCTTCTTCCGCAGCCACCGGCTGGGTTTCGCGACCTGGTGGTCCGTGGCCCTCGCGGCGAGCTGCGCCGACCTCGCCCGCCGCGCGAAGGCGGTCAGCCCCAGCGACGCGGCGCCTTTCATCGCGTACGCCGCATGGTGCTCGTTCGCGACGGTGCTCACCGGCGCGATCGCGCGCCTGAACCGCAAGGGGTTCTGAGGGCACTCCCCGCTTCGCCGGGCATCACTCCTTGACCGCGGTGAGCGTGAACGTCGCGGGCAGCCGCTCGGGGCGCTCGGTGAGCCGGTACTCTCCCGTCGCCGCGTCGAACGTCATGAGGCCCTGGAACGGCTCGAAGGGCACGCTGTCGTGCTCCACGAGGCTGGTGAGCCGGAGGCCCGCGTCGAGGACGCCCGTCACGATCTCGCCGAGGCTGTGGTTCCACTCGACGGACCGAGGGGAGCCGACCTTCTCGGATCCCACGTACGTGACCTCGTCGTTCCACTCCAGCGGCTCAGCCTGCTCCCAGTAGGGCAGCTCGAGAGCGATCGTCGTGTCGCCCGGACCGCTGATCCACGGCTGCTGGCCCCTGTCGGGGTGCTCCTCGGCGACCCGCATCGCGAGGGACGCGTTGAGGACCGGGTGGATGTCGCGGATGAACAGGCGACCGCCCGGCCGGAGCAGCTCGGCCACCGTACGGGCCCAGCGCGCGATGTCGGGCAGCCAGCAGATGGCGCCGATGCCGGTGTAGACGAGGTCGTACGTGCGGTGCCCGAGCGCGGCGGGAGCCCCGTACACGTCGGACTCGACGAAGTCGATGTCCGCGCCCACGGCGGCAGCGAGGTCACGGGCGTGGGCGATCGAGGCGCCGGACAGGTCGATGCCGGTCATCCGAGCGCCCAGCCGGTGCAGGCTCAGCGTGTCCGTGCCGATGTGGCACTGCAGGTGCACCGCCTCCAGCCCGGAGACGTCGCCCAGCCTCGGCAGGTCGAACCGGACCACCTCGCTCAGGGTGTGCGGGTCGTCGAGGTACTTCTCGAGCCCGTACGCCCTCGCGTGCAGCGGCGCCCGGCTGTCCCAGTTGGCCTTGTTGATGGCGAGGTAGTCGTCGTCCACGGCCGGAGCCTAGCGAGGCTCTGCGCCGCGGCGTCAGGACGCCGACGACCAGGGCGTCCGCGGTCGCTCGTGCCGCTGCCCGTCGACGGTGAGGTCCAGGCGCTCGGTGAAGAACGCGACGAGGCCGCGGACGGGCACCGCGTCGTTGAGGGGCTCCGGGTAGGACCAGGCGATGTCCGGGACGAGGGTGTCGCCGACGCGGGCCGACCAGTACGACGCCTTGCCCTTGTACGCGCACAGCGTGTGCGTCTCGGTCGGCACGAGGAGCTCCATCGCGACGTCCTCGGCAGGGATGTAGTAGCGCGTGGGCAGTGACGTCTCGTACAGCAGCGTGGCCCGCGTCGTGTCGGCCAGGGTGACGCCGTCGAGGGCGATCTCGACGTGCCGGCTCGAGGGCAGGCAGTCGATCCGTTGGAAGGGGTCGTGCGGGTGGGCGACGACGACCGCGTCCTCCTCGTACCACGTGGTGAACGCGTCCCAGTCGAGCACCACGTAGCCTCCGAGATCCGCGTCGTCGGGCCGGAACGCCGCGTCGACGAGGTCCCCGGACCGTGTGCGCACCGTCAAGGGTGTTCCCGGCGTGGTGTGCTCGGCGAACGGGCTGCGGGGGTCGAGCATCGCTTCCTGGTCCCCCACGGCCACGGACCGCTCGGCCGTGCGGGACCCCTCGACGGGTACGAGCTCGGCGGCCACGTCCTCCTCGGGGACGGCGTACGACGGCACGATCCGCCTCGGCTCCCACA
>DASSQF010000203.1:0-2332 GCA_035702685.1 Propionibacteriaceae bacterium | reverse complement strand
TGGCTGCCACGCGCGTGGCGAGCAGGTGGGCGGCCGTGGCCGCCGAGTCGCCCTGGCGCTGGAGGGGGTTGGACTCCAGGAGGACCACGTCAGCAGGCTGTCCCACTGACACCCGCGTCCGTACCGACGACCTGAACGCCTCGGTCGCCGAGATGCGCTCCTCGGGATGCCAGGACTCGAGGTCGGGCGTGTTGCGATGCACCGCGGCGGCCATCGCCTTCCACGGGTCCAGCGGCGCCACGGGCGCGTCGGACCCGAGCCGCAGCATCACGCCGGCGTCGAGGAGCGAACGGAACGGGAACGCGTCCTCGCACCGGTCCGCCCACAGCGCATCCATGGCACGCCAGTCGTCCACGAGGTGCCACGGCTGGACGCTGAGGGGGAGCCCGAGCCTCACGATGCGTGCGATCTCCGTGCGGTCGACGAGCTGGGCGTGCTCGATCGTCCCGGTCGCGCCGGAGGCCTCGTACGCGTCGAGCACCTGCGAGAGGCACGCGTCGCCGATCGCGTGGGTCGCGACTGCGAGTCCTTGCGCCCTTCCTCGCCGCTGGAGGTCGACGAGCTCGTCGAGGGTGTACGCGAAGTGGCCGGTCACGTTCCCGTACGCGTCGCGCCGGGCAGCGGTGAGGCTGGAGAGCGACCCGTCGGCGATGATCTTGAGCGGCCCCATCCGGAGCAGCCCGTCGCCGCCGGGGAGCGCGTCACCCGTACGGAGCCCCGCCTGGACGACCTCGTCCAGCGTGCCGGGGAAGACCCCGACCGCGACCCGCGGCACGGCGACGCCTTCCGCTGCCAGGCCCTGCCACGGGCCGAGATGGTCGTTCATCACCATGTCGACCAGGCCGACGACCCCGAGCGCGAAGAGCTCGCTGATCCGGCGTCGCCGCGCTCCTGCGAGCGCCTGCGGGTCGTCCGCCACGCGGGGCATGAGGGAGAACCAGTCCTCCTCGGTGCAGACCCCGTCGAAGGACACCCCGTACAGCCGCTGAGCGGCCGTGTTGAGCCAGCCGCTGTGCGCGTCGCCGGCCATGAGGATGACAGGGTGGGCGCCGCTCACCGCGTCCAGCTCGGCCGTGGCGGGCTGCCTCGTCCAGGACGACAGCCGGTGGCCGAAGCCGACCACGAGCTGGTCCGGCGGCCCGTCCAACGAGGCGACGTGGTCGGCTACGCGCCGGCAGGCCTCAGCGGGGTCCTGCGTGCCTGAGATGTCGACCCGTAGCGCGGACTGAGCCCACTGCTCGAAGTGCACGTGCTCGTCCCACAGGCCAGGCGCGACCCAGAGCCCCTCGCAGTCCTCGACGACCGCGTCGCCCGGATCGAGCCCGACACCGATGCCGGCGATGACACCGTCCGACAGCAGGACGTCGACCGCGTCGGCCGGTTCGCCGTCCAGGGGGACGCGTCGTACGGACCGCAGCAACGTCGACATCTCGAGACCTCCGCGGCGAGTCTAGGGGTCGGGGAAGGCCGCCCTCGCGCGGGTCATGCCGAGCCCCGCTCTCTCACGGTCAGGAGCGGGGCGGGTTCTACGCGATCGTCAGCGCAGGTCGTCGGCGTTGTGGATCTTGGTGTTGTCGTACGAGGACTTCGCCTTCTTGACACCACCCGTGATGGCGTCGAGGCCCGTCTTCCCCGTGCCCTCCTCGGGCAGCAGCAGCCAGCCGGCGACGTACAGGATCGGGCCGATGCCCGTGAAGGCGACGAGCAGGAACGTGATGATGCGGACGATGCTGGCGTCCACGTTGAGGTACTTCGCGATGCCGCCGGCGACGCCGGCGACGATGCGATCGGAGGACCGGGTGAGCTGCTGTGCCATGAGGGTTCCTTTCGATGGGTCAGTTGCGGGCAGCGAGGAGGCCGATGATGCCGACCACCACGAGCGCGGCGGGGACGGCGATCTTCACGACGAGGGAGACGGGCGTGTGGAGGAACGTGGTCCACAGGAGGGCCACGCCGACGACGACCGCCGTGAGGCCGACGACCAGTGACAGGACATCCACCTGACGGCGGGTCATAGCGTCACATCCAGGTTGCCGAGGGTCACGGTGAGGGACAGTGTCAGCGTAGGCGCTGCGGGGTCGACGATGTGCTCGAACTGCCCGCTACGGCCGTGCTGGCCGTCGGGGAGGGAGACGCTGCCGTACGCGTCGTGCCAGGTCACGACGACGTTGGCGTCCTGCGGCAGCGCCACGCGGGCGTTGCCGCCGTCGACGGTGAGAGCCACGGTTCGGGTCTCGTCGACCCGCGTCCGCGAGAGGTCGAGCGCGTAGTTGCCGTCCACCGTGAGCTGGGTGGGCAGGTCGGCCGCTGCGGCGAAGCTCTGGCTGCGCTC
>DASSQF010000202.1:0-4236 GCA_035702685.1 Propionibacteriaceae bacterium | reverse complement strand
TGCGGTCGCGGACTTCGCGCCTGTCGGCGTGCCCGGCTCCGTCTCGCTCCCCCCGACCAAGGTGGTACCCGTCTGCGTCTCGGTCGCCATAGCGCCAGTCGCAGCCGGCTCCGTCTCGGTCGCCCCAGCCCCGCTCGTACCCGGCATCGTCTCGGTCGCTTCGGCAGCCGTCGTGCCCGGCTCACCTTCCGCGGGGGCGGCCTGCTCGCCGGCTTCGGCGTCAGCGGCGACGGTCTCAGCAGGGGTGCTCGCCTGGTCCGCCGCCGGCTCGGGCTCGGGCTCCGGACCCTCGAGACCCGGCAGGAGCCTGCGCAGCTCGTCCATGGAGATGGCCCCCACACGCAGGACGCGGCCGGCGAGGGTGGAGGCGAAGTCGACGATCGTCGAGGGCGTCGGGCCCGGGGTCGGGCCGCCGTCCACGTACACGGCGACCGAGCCTCGCAGCTGCCTGCGGGCCTCGGTCGCGTCCGTCGCCGCCGGCTCGCCGCTGAGGTTGGCGCTCGAGACGGCGAGCGGTCCGGTGGCCCGCAGGATCGCCCGGGTGACCTCGTGGTCGGGGACGCGGACACCGATGCTGCCCTGCGTCTCGCCCAGGTCCATGCGCAGGCTCGACTGCGCGGTGAGGATCAGGGTGAGCGGACCCGGCCAGTAGCGGTTGGCGAGCAGCCGCGCGGCGGCGGGGATGTCCTTGGTGTACGCCTCGAGCACCTCCGCGTCCCCGATCAGGACGGGCGGTGGCATGTCACGTCCGCGGTGCTTGGCGTCGAGCAGCCCCTGCACAGCCTGAGGCGAGAACGGGTCGGCGGCGATCCCGTACACGGTGTCGGTCGGGAAGACGACGCTCTCACCCGCGCGGATCGCGGACCTCACGCTCTCGATCGCAGCCGGGAGGTCCTCGGCGCTGACGACGACCGGTTCGCGTTCCGGCTCCGGCTCGGGTTCCGGCTCCGGTTCCGGCTCGGAGGTCTCCGGCTCGGTCAGGGACGCGCCCTCGGCAGCAGTCCCGGTCTCAAGCATCTCGCCCTGGGCGGCAGTCCCGGTCTCGGGCATCTCGCCTTCGGCAGCCGGGCCTCCCTGGGGCGCGCCGGCCGTCTCCAGCCCAGCCGCCGCCTCGGTGCCGGCCGCCGCACCCTCGACGGCCGCGGCCGAGCCTGCGTGTGGCGTGTCGGGAGCCGTGGGCTCCGCCGGCGCGTGGTTCTCCAGAGGTCGCGTCTCGTCGCTGGACTCGGTCACCCGCTCATCCTGCCAGCCTGCACGCCGCTGCGCCGAATGGCGCCGCCGCGTCAGGACGACGTCACGACAGGCGCCGCGCCGTGAGGAAGCGCCACCGGCCGACCAGGTCCCGGTGGTCCCGCACGGTGCCGTAGCGGCCGTCCCGCGCGTACAGGTCCACGACGTCGTCGTGCTGGACCTCGGCGTGCTCAGCGGCCAGGAGGCCTCCCGGACGCAGCAGGCGGGCGGCGACGCCGGCCAGGACGCGGAGCGCGTCGAGACCGTCCGCCCCGGAGAAGACCGCGAGCTGGGGGTCGTGGTCGCGCACGTCGGCCGGGACGCTCTCCCACGCGTCGAGCGGCACGTACGGGGGGTTCACGACGACGAGGTCGACGGTGCCGTCCAGCTCGTGCAGCCCGTCCGCCATGTCCGCCTCGACGACGTGGACGCCGGTACCTGCCAGGTTGGCCGCCAGGTACGGGACCGCGTCCGGCGACAGCTCGAGAGCCCACTGCTCGAGCCCGGGTCCCTCGAGCGCGAGGGCCTTGCTGATGGCTCCCGACCCTGCGCACAGCTCGACGACGCGTGACCCTGGTGTCACCTGCTCGAGGCACCAGCCGGCCATGGTCTCCGTCTCGGGACGCGGCACGAAGACACCCGGCCCCACGCGAAGGCTCGTCGTGCGGAAGTGGGCGACCCCCGTGATGTGCTGGACGGGCTCACCGGCGACACGTCGCGCCACGGCCTCGTCCAGCCGGCCGAGGGCCTCGTCGTCGAGGGGGTCGGCGAGCGCGATGCGGCCGGGCTCGATGCCGGCGACGTGCGCCACGAGCGTTCTGGCCTCCGCCTCGGGCGACGCCGAGCGCGACGCCGCGAGGGCCTGGGCGGCCCTGCGTACGGCGGCACTGGCCGCCAGGGGCACGTCAGGCCTCGCCGACGTGCTGCAGCCGGTCGGCCAGGTCGGCCTCGTGCAGGGCGTCGAGCAGCGGCTGGAGCTCGCCGTTGAGCACGAGGTCGAGGTTGTGCGCCTTGAACCCGATCCGGTGGTCGGCGATGCGGTTCTCGGGGAAGTTGTAGGTGCGGATGCGCTCGGAGCGGTCGACCGTACGGACCTGCGACTTCCGGGCCGCTGAGGCGGCGTTGGCGGCCTGCTCCTCGGCGAGGGCGACGAGACGCGCGCGCAGCATGCGCATCGCTGTCTCCTTGTTCTGGAGCTGGGACCTCTCGTTCTGGCACGACACCACGGTTCCGGTCGGCAGGTGCGTGATCCGTACCGCGGAGTCGGTCGTGTTGACGCCCTGGCCACCCGGGCCCGACGAGCGGTACACGTCGACCCGCAGGTCGTTCTCGTCGATCTGCACCTCGGTGTCGTCGTCGATGTCGGGCATGACGAGGACGCCGGCGGCCGACGTGTGGATGCGCCCCTGCGACTCGGTGACCGGCACCCGCTGCACCCGGTGGACGCCGCCCTCGAACTTGAGGACGCCGTACGGCATCGCGTCGGGGTCGGCCGTCGACGGGGACTTCACCGTCATCGCGATCGACTTGTACCCACCGAGGTCCGTCTCCTGGCTGTCGAGGACCTCGACCTTCCAGCCGCGGCTCTCTGCGTACCGGCTGTACATCTTGACGAGGTCGCCGGCGAAGAGCGCCGACTCCTCGCCGCCCTCACCGGACTTGATCTCGATGATGGCGTCGGCGGTGTCGTGCGGGTCGCGCGGCGCGAGCAGCCTCGTGAGCTTCTCGGTCGAGGCGCTCAGCTGCGAGGTCAGCGACGTGACCTCGGACTCGAAGAAGCGGTCCTCGGCGGCGAGCTCCTTGGCCGTCTCGAGGTCGTCCACGAGTCGGGCGTGCTCGGCGAGGGCAGCGACGACGGGTGAGAGCTCCGCGTACCGCCGGCCGAGGCGACGCGCGAGCGCTGCGTCCGCGTGCGTGGCCGGGTCGGCGAGGCGCCGCTCGATCTGGGCGTGCTCGGCGACGAGCGCGTCCGTCCCCTCAGCCATCCGTCCTCCTAGGAATGTGTCGCAAGCGCAAACACCGGGGCGAGGGTCTCCCCCGCCCCGGTGATCGGACGACTGGTGCTACTTCTTCTTCGCGTAGCGACGCTCGAACCGAGCGACACGGCCGCCGGTGTCGAGGATCTTCTGCTTGCCCGTGTAGAACGGGTGGCACGCGGCGCAGACCTCGGTGTGGATCTGCCCGCCCTTGGCGGTCGAGCGCGTCGTGAACGTGTTGCCGCAGCTGCAGACAACCTGCGTCTCGACGTAGTCGGGGTGGATCCCCTGCTTCATTGGTGTCTCCTATCGCGGACCGGGTCGCCAGGCTATGGACGGATGACCCGTCCGGGGCGTGAACCGGAGCCAGCCAGCCATTATTCCTCAGGTCGGCTCCGGTCCCAAACCGGGTCTGTCAGTTGGGTGTCGTGCGCGAGATCTGGACGAGGAACTCGTGGTTCGACGTCGTCTTGCGCAGCTGCTTGAGCAGCATCTCCATCGCCGCGGTGTTGTCCATGCCGGACAGGACGCGCCGCAGCTTCCAGATGATCGCGAGCTCCTCGCGGCTGAGCAGCAGCTCCTCGCGGCGGGTCCCGGACGCGTCCACGTCGATGGCGGGGAAGATGCGCTTGTCCGCGAGGTCACGGCGCAGGCGGAGCTCCATGTTGCCGGTGCCCTTGAACTCCTCGAAGATCACCTCGTCCATCTTCGACCCGGTCTCGATGAGCGCCGTGGCGAGGATCGTCAGCGAGCCGCCGTGCTCGATGTTGCGGGCGGCGCCGAAGAACTTCTTGGGCGGGTACAGCGCCGCGGAGTCGACACCACCGGACAGGATGCGTCCGGAGGCCGGGGCGGCCAGGTTGTACGCACGGCCGAGGCGGGTGATGCCGTCGAGCAGGACGACGACGTCGCGCCCTGCCTCGACGAGACGCTTGGCGCGCCGACCCCACTCAGCCCTCGAGGGCAAACCCCATCAGCCGATTGACCAACCTCCTCGGTCAGTACAGTCAGGACCCTCTTTCGGAGCCCT
>DASSQF010000201.1:0-9634 GCA_035702685.1 Propionibacteriaceae bacterium | reverse complement strand
CCAGCGTGCTCCGCATGCTCGTCACCGCGATCCGGTCGAGCGCGCGCATGTGCGTGCCGAGTGTCGGGTTCGTCCGGGTGTTCACCGCGTCGGCGTAGAAGCTGACCACCGTCTCGACCTGGCCGTACTGGCGGCGCACCTTCTGGAGCCGGCGGGCCACCACCACGAGCTCCGGGCCGAGCTTGGCGTTGTCCAGCTGGGTACGTAGCCCGGTGATCTCCGTGCGGAGGCTGCGTGTGGAGAGCTCCAGCGACGCTCGTACGGCCCGGTTCAGGTACTGCTCCAGGTTCGCCCAGGCGGCCTCGGACGCGAACGAGGCGGGGTCCGCGAGGGCGACGGCGGCGGCCTCCCAGTGCGAGACCTGTCGCTCCAGCTGGATACGGAGGGCAGCGGCGAGCTCCATGGCCGTCAATACCTCCGGAAGCCCGGGACGGTCATGACGCCGGCGCGCCCGGAGAGGATCGCGCTGAGGATGCGGGGGACCGCGACGAGTCCCGTCAACGGGCCGGAGAACAGGCCCGACAGGCTCGGGATCGGGAACGTGACGAGGACCGAGACGCCGTTGGCGGGGTTGTCAGCCGCCCGTACGAACTCGTCGCCCTTCGCCTTCGCGTAGTCCATCGCCAGCCTGATCGCCGCGTCGATGAGCCGGTCCACGATCTTCTCGACGATCTTGCTCGCGATCGCGCCGGCTGCTGCGGCGGCGGGCGCCTCCGCGTTCACCTCGCGCAGGAGCTTGACCCGCGACGCGGGGCTCATCCGCAGGCTGTTCACGGCGACCCGGACGGCCGCTCGCAGGGCGATGACGAACGCTGTCGTGTTGTGCTGGCGAGCCCGGGACGCGATGGCCTGGGCGTCAGCCTCGGAGAGGTAGATGCTGAGCCGGATGAGGTTGCGGCCGGCGCGGGCATCGATCGTCACGAACGCCTGGCTCGGGATGGACCGGCCACCACCACCGCCGCCACCGCCTCCACCAGGGAGCTGCAGGTAGAAGAAGCGCTGCCCGGCCGCGACCATCGAGCGGTCGCGGGTGAACCGGGCGTCGACGTCGGCGCCGAGTCCGGGCTCGCCGAGGAGGATGCCGGCGGCGGCGATCGACAGCGGGTGCAGCTGGCGCCAGCCGTTCGGGTACAGGCCCGGGACGCCCTTCTCGAGCTGCGCGATCCGAGACAGGTACGTGCCCGGCAGCGTCTCGTAGAGGTGCACCCGCACCTTGACCGGCGTCCGCACACCCTCGGCGCGGAGCACGTCAGCGAGCCGGACACCGCCGAACGTCGTGATCGAGGCGGCCATCTGCGGGGTGAGGGTGACCTCGAAGATCCGGCAGTACTTGCGGTACCAGTAGACGCGTGGCCGCAGGACCCACGTGGCCGTGCTCGACCCCGAGGTCTCCCGGCTGTCGAGGTCCCCGCGCACGAGAGACGTCGGCACCGTGTGGGCGACGGCCTCGTTGAACGCCGCCACCGTCTCGGCGTGGAGCCGTGACGTGTCCGTGAAGACCTCGTTGCCCTGCTCGGCGAGACGCCGGACGGTGTCCTCGACGATGGAGGCCACGGCGGACGGCCCGGCCAGCTCGCGGTCCTCCGCGTTCGTCTCCAGCGTGAAGATCCTCAGGCCGACGTCGACGAGGGCCTGGGAGAGGGGGGTCGCGAACTGCGGCCCGACGAGGGGCCGGATGAGCTTCGCCAGCAGGTCGGCGAGGAAGTTGACGACGCGTCGCCGGCCGATGACCCGCACCCCGATCCGCAGGGCGGGCAGGATCGCCGGGAGGAACCGCTCGATGACCGGCCCCGCGCTCTCTCCGTCACGCAGCCCGGAGAGCTCTCGGACGAGCACCACGCGCGCGTTGTCCAGCTCTCCGGCACCGGCAGCCGCCTCGTACTCGGCCGTCGTCGCGTTGAACTCGCTCTCCAGCTGCGCGAGCTCCGCCTCGTTCTCGGCCGCCAGGTACCGGCTCACCGCGGAGACGAACTCCTGCTCGAGCTCGGTCGACTCGGCCACCGCGGGGATGCCGCCGCGCCAGCCGAGCTCGCCCTGCAGCTCCTGGACGAGCTCCTGCTCGCTGCCCCAGCCGCCGTGCTCGCCGACGACCTCGCCGAGCTCCGCCTCGCTCTCGTTCCCGAACTCGGTCTCGTTGCCGAAGATGCGGACCCGGAGCTGGTTGGCGATCGGCTGCAGCGGGACGGGCAGCCGCCCGATGGCCCACGTGAGGACGCGTCGCAGCAGCGGACGCACGATCTTGCCCAGGTTGGAGAAGATGAACTTGAAGGGCAGCGACGCGATCTTGCCGACCAGCGAGACTCCCTTCTTGGCGAGGTTGACCGCGCCGCGCGCGACGCGGCCCACGAGCCGGCCGAGGGACTTGAAGAACTGCTCCTGCGCAGGGGAGGCGCCGACAGGGATCGGCGGGGACTCGGTGAACTCGAGGAACGAGGACAGCTCGCTCTCGCCGATCGTGGTCGCGGTGTGCTCGCCCAGCTGCTCGCCGAGGGTCTCGAGGAACCTGTCGACCTCGGCGGCCATCTCGTCGGCGTGGCGCGTCACGAGCACGCCGGCCTCGCGGAGGGCCGGAGGCGTGACGCCCGTCCCGCCGTTGGACGAGACCTCGGCGTGGACCGCGGACCACTCCTGGGCGAGCTCGCCGATGGCCTCCGAGAGCTCCGTCCCCATGAGCTCGTTGACGAGCTCCGCCGCGAGGACCTCGCGGTCCTCGGCCGCCTCAGCATGGGCGAAGGGGGAGATCGCGTTGAGCTCGCCGGCCTCGGCCTCGGCGGACAGCTCGCCAGGGAACTCGCCGGCCTCCGGAGCCCACTCGGACGCCTCGGAGTACCCCGGGGTCGCGAAGGGACGGGCGAGCTCCGTGGACAACTCGCCCGTCTCCAGCTCGGCCTCGTTCTGCTCGCCGTACTCGTACTCCTGCTCGCCGTACTCGTACTCCGAGGAGCCGTACTCGTACCCCGTCGACTCGGCCGTGGTCCAGGTCATGTCCGTTCCTCCGATCAGCGCCCCGGGGCCGGAGAGGCTCCGTGGCGAATGTAGGAGCGGGGTCGGGGAGCGGGCATCCGTCGAACTACCGAACCTGACTCCGTCAAACGACTCAGGCCGGCACCCGCTCAGGCGTAGCATCCGAACCGGACCCGAGGCGGGTCCAAGGAGCTGACGAGCGATGAAGATCGAAGAAGCCGCTGCGGACTTCCTGTCCTGCAAGCGGATCGCGGTGACGGGCGTCTCGCACGCCCCCAAGGGCCACGGCAGCAACACGGTCTACCAGCGGCTGCGCGACCGCGGCTACGACGTGTACGCGGTCAACCCGAACGCGGAGTCCGCCGAAGGCGACCGTACCTACCCCGACCTGCGGTCCATCCCCGGCGGGGTGGAGGCCGTCGTCATCGGCACGCGCCCGGAGCGCGCCATGGAGACGGTACGAGAGGCCGCCGACCTCGGCATCACACGCGTGTGGATGCACAGGTCCGTCGACGCGGGAAGCGTGTCGCCGGAGGCTGCGAGGTATGGACGGGAGCACGGCGCCACGGTCATCGACGGAGGCTGTCCGCTCATGTTCGGGCCGGCCTCCGACGGCGGGCACAAGGCGATGTGCTGGTTCCTCAAGCTGACGGGAAGCGTGCCCCGGACCGTCTGAGGTCGTGTGGCCCGGAGGCCGCCCGGCGAGAGGCCGGATCGAGTCCCGTCGCGCAGGATCGCGCGCGCATGTCCTGGCCGCTGGTGGGCCGAGGCCCCTGGTCGGCGCGGCGTGGCGGGCGGACAATGCCTCATGTTCATCGAGACGACGGCCGAGAGCGACGCCCAGGGTGCGCTCGCCGAGTGGTACGCGTCCCAGCGCAAGAACTGGGGCTTCCTTCCCGACTTCGCCGGGTGCTTCTCCTTCCGGCCCGACGTCGCGAAGGCCTGGCTGACGCTGAACCTCACGATCCGCGGCGGCATGGACAGGCGCCGGTACGAGCTCGTGACCGTCGCTGCCGCCCGTGAGCTCGGGTCCACCTACTGCACCGTCGCGCACGCCTCGTTCCTTCGGGACGCCTGCGGCGACGGCGAGACCGTGCAGGCGCTCGCGCAGCACCCCGACGGCAGCAGCCTGTCGGAGCAGGACCGGACGGTCTACGAGTTCGCGACGAAGGTGGCCCGTCACGCCTCGTCCGTGGAGCAGTCCGATGTCGACACCCTTCGCGACGCCGGCCTGTCCGACGCCGACATCGCCGACGTCGTGCTCGCCGTCGGCGCCCGCGCCTTCTTCGCCACGGTGCTCGACGGGCTCGGGGCGCAGCTCGACCACGAGACGGCGGACACGTTCCAGCCGGAGGTGCTCGAGGCGATGATCGTGGGCCGGCCGGTGGGAGCGGCGTGACCCGTGGCCGGCTCTCCACGTCCGGCGCCCTGACACGGAGCGTCACGACGGCGCACGACCTCACGGAATGACGGTGCCGTCGGCATCGCATGGCTAGAGTCGGTCCTGAGGGGCGTGGACGGGAGACACCGTGCTCGAGGTGCTGGCGTCGTTGGTCAACGTGGTGCAGAAGCGCCCGGTGGACAACCGCCGCCTGTCCCGGATCCGGGCTCGCGTGTACACGACGGTCGCCCGCCTCGACGCCGGGATCGTCACCTCGCCGGAGCCCGTTCCCCTCCCGGAGCTCGACCTCACGGCGTTCCGGCCGATCCGGCCGGGGACCGCCTGGGGCCGCAAGTACGACTGCGCCTGGCTGCACGTCACGGGACAGGTCCCTCCGGGGATCGCGGATCCGGTCGTCCTGCTCGGCATCCGGGGCGAGGGGCTCATCCACTCGCCGGACGGCGAGGTCCTCGACTCGGTGAGCACCGTGTGGATCCAGGGCGACCTGCCCCACTCAGGCGGCGTCTACCGTCCCGTCACGCACCTCGACCTGACGTCCGGACGCGTGGACTTCTACGCCGACGTGGCGTACAACGGCTGGCTCCTGTACGAGCAGGGCCGGGCCGTCTACCACGGGGCGAAGGTCGCCACCCGGGACGACGACGCGTTCGGCCTCTACTACGACTACCTCACCCTGGCCGTCCTCTCGGCCTCGACGCACGACCGGGCCCTCGCCGCGGACCTCGACCGGAGTCTCGCCGCCGCGTACGCGCGCTTCGCCGCCCACGACACCGTGGGTGCCCGCGCCATCCTCGCGGAGCCCCTCTCGCGACCCTCGCAGACGCGCTTCACGTACAGCGCCATCGGTCACGGCCACCTCGACATGGCGTGGCTGTGGCCCCTCAGGGAGACGCGGCGCAAGGCGGCGAGGACGTACGTGCGGGCCCTCAACGGGATCGAGGCCCGGCCCGGCTACGTGTACGGGACGAGCCAGCCGCAGCAGCTGTGGTGGATGAAGCAGCACCAGCCGGGTCTGTACGCGCGGATCAAGGATGCGGTGGCCGCCGGTCGCATCGAGCTCCAGGGGTCGTTCTGGGTCGAGCCCGACACCAACCTGCCCAGCGGCGAGTCGCTCGTGCGGCAGGCGCTCGTGGGCCGACGGTTCCTCGTCGAGGAGTTCGGCGTCAGCGACGAGCAGCTGCGGCTGTGCTGGCTGCCGGACACGTTCGGCTACAACGGCAACCTCCCGCAGATCCTCCGCAAGGCGGGGATGGACTGGTTCCAGACCATCAAGCTCAGCTGGAACTCGGTCAACGCCTTCCCGTACCGCACGTTCCGGTGGACCGGCATCGACGGGTCGAGCGTGCTGGTCCACATGCCGCCGGAGGGGGACTACAACAGCCGCGCGGCCGCTGACGGACTGCTCAAGGGCATCGAGCGCTATCCCGAGCGTGACCTGGGCACGGCACTGCTCGTGTACGGGGCCGGGGACGGCGGCGGGGGGCCCGGGGAGATCCACCACGAGCTGCTCGCCCGCGAGCGCGACCTGTACGGGCTGCCGCGCGTCGAGCCCTCGTTCGCGAGGACGTTCTTCGAGGCGCTGGAGCAGCGCGAGATCGTCCACGAGCACACGGGAGAGCTGTACCTCGAGGCCCACCAGGGTACGTACACGACGCAGGCGGCCATGAAGAAGGGCAACCGGCTCATGGAGCGGCTCCTCCACGAGGCCGAGGCGCTCGCCGTGGTCGTCGGTGCCGACAGCCGCGAGGTCCTCGCGCCGCACTGGCGCGACGTGCTGCTCCACCAGTTCCACGACATCGTCCCCGGCTCCTCGATCGAGCGCGTCCACCGCGAGGCTCGCGAGACGTACGACAGGATCGAGAAGGAGGTGGGGTCCGTCATCGAAGGGCTCACCGGGCGGCTGCCCGCTGGGGAGGAAGGCCTGTCGGCGCTCAACCTCACCTCGTTCCGCAGGGCTGAGCACGTGCGGCACAAGGGGCGCTGGTACTGCGCCGAGGTGCCGCCGTACGGGTCCGGGCTGCTGCGCGAGGCGGACGCCGCCGACCACCTGACCTGCGAGGACGACACGCTCGGCAACGGCATCCTCACCCTGAGGTTCGCGGAGTCCGGGGAGATCACCTCCTGCACGGACGCCTCGGGCACCGAGCAGTCGCGGGGCGGTCTCAACCGGCTCGTGCTCCACGACGACCCGTACCAGTTCCCGTACGACGCCTGGGACATCGGTCCCGACTACGTCCACAAGCCGCCGACGGGGCTCGTGGCGGAGACGTCGCGGCCGTTCCGGGACGGGCCGACCGTGGGGCGCGCCAGCACGTACCGGCTGCCTCACGGCATCCTCACCCAGCGCGTCGTCCTCGAAGCGGGCAGCCCCGTCGTGAGGTTCGAGACGCACGTCGACTGGCACGAGACGCACCGGATGCTGCGCGCCGAGTTCCGCCCGGCGCGGTACGGGGACCTGGCGCGGTGCGAGATCCAGTTCGGTCACGTGCTGCGGCCCACCACCGAGCGTGACGCGGTCGAGCGGGCCCAGTTCGAGGTGTGCGCGCACCGGTGGATCGCGACCGAGGACCGGTACGGGGGGTTCGCCCTTCTCAACGACGGGAAGTACGGCCACCGGGCCAAGAACGGGCTCATCAGCCTCAACCTGCTGCGCTCGCCGACGTTCCCCGACAGGACCGCCGACCGGGGGAGCCACCGGTTCACGTACGCGTTCATGCCCTTCTCGCTCGACGACCTCGTGGCGGTCGTCCGCGAGGGCTACCGGCTCAACAACCCGCTCACCATCCTCGAGGGCCGGCGCCTCGACAGCGTCGTGTCCAGCTCGGACGAGGGTGTCGTCGTCGACACGGTGAAGCCGGCGGAGGACGGGCGCGGCATGGTGCTGCGCCTGTACGAGGCCCTGGGCCGTCCGACGACGACCTCAATCCGTACGACGCTCGCCCACACGGGCGTCCACGAGACCGACCTCGTCGAGCGCCGTACCGGCGACCTGGACCTCGATGCCGTGCCGTTCGGGCCGTTCGAGGTCAAGACGATCATGCTGGAGCGGTGATGGACCTCGTCAGCTCTCCCGTCAGCCCCCGTCGCCAGCGCGTCTCGGTGGTGGTGGCGGGGTTCGGCCAGAACTTCATCCTCACGACGGTGACGACGTTCATCCTCGTCTACCTGCTCCAGTACGCCCACATCACCGTCGCGGGTATGGCCGTCGTCACCGGCATCCTCGCGGCGACGAAGGTCTTCGACGCCGTCAGCGACCCCGTCATGGGCAGCATCGTCGACCGGACCCGCACGCGGTGGGGCAAGATGCGCCCCTTCATCCTCTTCTCGGCCATGCCCGTGGCGCTGTTCACGACGTTGCTGTTCGCGGTGCCGGACCTGCCCGAAGGCGGCAAGCTCGTCTTCTTCGGCGTCGTGTTCTTCCTGTGGGGCATCTCGTACACCGCCTGCGACGTGCCGTTCTGGGGACTGATCGGCTCGGCCTTCCCCGACCCGGCGGAGCGCACGGGCGTCATCTCCCGCGTGCGTGCGTTCGGAGGGATCTCGCTCGGGCTCGCCACGCTCGGCATGCCGTGGCTCGCGCAGCTGATGAGCGGTGGCACGACCACCGCGACCGGCTGGTCGCTCGCCGTGGGCGTCTCGGCGTTCCTCGGCATGGGCCTGTACCTGCTGGCGTTCGTCAACACGCGGGAGCGCGCTCGGCCTGACACGGCCGAGCCCCTCACGCTGCGTGTCCTCTTCACGACGCTCGGCCGGAACACGCCGCTGCTGCTCGTGCTGCTGGGGTCGGTGCTCGGCTTCGGCCGCTACCTGGTCCAGGCCGGCGGGGCGGTGTTCGTCGTCATCGCCTACCACAGCGAGACCACGTTCACCCTGGTCGGGGCGGCGATCATCGTGGGCCTCGTCCTCGCCTCGTTCTGCACGCCGTTGCTCATGAAGCGGCTGACGAGCAAGCAGCTCATGGTGTCCAGCACGGTCGTCGCCACGGCCCTCTACGGAGGCATGTACGTGGCGGGCTTCGCCAACCTGTGGGCCGTCCTCGTGTTCATCTTCCTCACGGGGCTGACGCTAGGGGTCTTCGGCGTGGTGCAGACGACGATGATCGCGGACGCGGTGGACGACGTCGAGCGCCGTACCGGCGTGCGCAACGACGGCATCTCGTTCTCCACCCTGACGTTCGTCGCGAAGATCATGAACGCGCTCGCCGTCCTCGTGTTCGGGCTCTTCGTCGTCGCCGCCCGGTACCAGGCCGGCGTCGTCGTGACACCGGCGATGCAGCAGACGGTCTGGGCCGCGATCACGCTGGTCCCGGCCGCGAGCTGCCTCGTCTCGATCGTCCCGTTCCTGTTCTACCGGCTGGGCGGCCCCCAGCCCTCGGAGCCCGGCCAGGCCGCGGCTGGCTCGATGGCCGCCTGACGGCGGCGCTCAGCGAGTACGAGGACGGCGGAGGACCACCACGTAGAGCACGGCCGCGGCCAGCGTGAGCACGAGGCCGACGGCCGTCATGACGACCGTGTTCCCCGTCGTCGCCAGCGGGTCGTGACGGGCTTGCATGGTGATCGCCATCGCCGCGACGGACGCGGGGACGAGGGAGAACCAGCCGACCACCGCCCAGGCGGCGGTACGTGCCCAGGGCGAGCCCCGCCACAGCCCCACGGCTGAGGCGATCGCCGCAGGGACGACGACGCCGAGGTCGAGGAAGGCGACGAGCCAGAACGCGGTCGGGTTGTCGAGGTACGAGCCGCTCGTCGGGTGGTCCCGCATTGCGTCGGCGAGGCTGGGCAGCCAGCGACCGAAGCCGATGAAGACCGCGACGCCGACGAGGACCCACCGGAGTACCCGGTCACTCCGCGCCGTCCCCGGTGCGTGCGTCCCCTGCGCCTGCCAGGCGCCGAGCAGGACAGCGACGGCGAGGACGAAGAGGGCGAGATGGAACGGAACCGCCCGCTGGTTGTTGCCCGCAAGGCCGAGGTAGTCGGGGCCGAGCACGTACTGCGGTGCCATGTACGCCGCGAAGCCCGCCGGCCCGAGGGTCAGGACGGGTCCCGCCCGGTGGCCCCGGGAGGTGAGCAGGGCGGCGACCAGCGCGAGGGGCGTGACGAGGACGAGGGCGACGGCGTCGAGCCCGATGCCCTGGTACGTCATCGAGGCGCCGTAGTGGTAGACGACGACGCCGGTCGCGAGGGGGCCCAGGAGCGAGTTCGCCGCGAGGGCGAGGCCCAGGGCTGCCGTGGCGGGTGCCAGCCAGCGAGGCGGTGACTCGACCTCCTC
>DASSQF010000200.1:0-13513 GCA_035702685.1 Propionibacteriaceae bacterium | reverse complement strand
CGGGTGGCGAGTCCCGACCAGTCCGACTTCGCCCTCCCCGGTGAGGGGAATGCGCCGCTGCGCGAGATCGTGTCCACGCTCGTGGACAACGGATACGCCGGCTACGTCGACTTCGAGTGGGAGAAGGCCTGGCATCCCGAGATCGAGCCGCCGGAGGTCGCCATCCCGGCCTTCGCCCGGTACATGGCGCAGCTCACGGCCCACACCTCGTGATGCACGGACGCCCGGTGTCCTCACCCAGGTCGGCGGCATGATCAACGAGCTCAACCACGTCGGCATCGTCGTCCGTGACCTCGACGCCTCCCTCGCGTTCTACCAGCGCGCCTTCGGTGCCGTCATCGTCTTCCAGAGGATCATCCCCGCCTCTCAGACGGACGTCGTCTACCTCCAGATGGCCGGCGGCATGATCGAGCTGCTGCACCCGCGCAACCCGGGTCCCGACGAGAGGTACGGGACCACCCACATCGCCTTCATGTCCGACAACCTTGACACCGACTACGAGCGGCTGGTCTCCCAGGGGGCCCGGGAACTCGTCGCGCCCAGGGTCGCCGGTACGGGAGTGGGTCGGCTGGCGTTCGTCAGCGACCCCCATGGTGCCCGCGTGGAGCTGCTGCAGCGCGAGCTGGCCATGCGGTCGACGCCTGTGGAGCACCCCCACGTCGCCGCGTTCGACCACTACTCGGTCATCGCCGACGACCTGGAGGCGGCGCGCGCCTTCTACGGCGACCAGCTCGGGATGGTGACCTTGACGACGATGACCGTGCCAGCGACGGGCATCACCGTGGACTACCTGCACTGGGACTACGACGTACTGGAGCTGCTCCACAGGCCGACGCCGAGCAGCGACCCGATCTTCGCTCACATCGCGCTGCGCGTGACCGACCTGGAGGCCCTGTTGGCGGACCTTGCGGAGCTCGGCATCCGACCGGAGTCGGGAACGCCGGGGACGGACGAGACCGGACACGGACGCAGTGCGACCGTGGTCGACCCCGACGGCGTACAGATCGAGCTGCTCGACCGCCCGGACCTGCGCACGCTCTGACGTCGACCGCCGTCCTCCTCGGCGGCACGGCACACAGCCGTGCCCGGCACCAGGAGGTGCCGGGCACGGCGTGTGGATCGGGCCGAAGGTCAGATCTTCTCGAGCGAGACGGCGCGGGTCTCCTTGGCGAACAGGTAGGTCACGGCACCGACGACGAGCAGCACGGCGAACAGGATGAAGGCCGGGGGTACCGCGCTGAGGGTCACGTTCTGCTTGATCATCGAGCCGCCGATCAGGGCACCCATGAGGGCAGGGCCGAAGATCTTGGCCGTGGCGCCGATGCCGTAGCCCAGACCCAGGCCCGTCGAGCGGGCCTCGTTCGGGAACTGCTCCGCACCGAAGGCGTTGAGGATGCCGAAGGCTCCGTCGCCGAACATCATCGCCATGAGGATGCCGACGAAGAACACCGTGCCGCTGTGGGCGAAGGCTGCGATGAGGCAGCCGACCGCGCCCAGCAGGCCGAAGCTGAACATGACCCAGCGGCGTCCGATGCGGTCCGCGAGCCAGGCCGAGCTGAGCCGGCCGGCCACGTCGGCGAGGGACACCCAGGTGAACAGGGTGCCGACAGCGGCGGCGGTGTAGCCGAAGCCGTCCTTGAGCAGCGTCTGGCCCCACGACTGCACGGTGAACGAGCCCAGGATGAACGCGAACGAGCCGAGGGTGATGATCGCCAGAGACTTGCGGTACTTGGTGAAGACCAGCGTGTACGAGGACTTGGTGACGGTCTCGACGGCCGGCAGGGGGCCGACCTCCTCGACCGGAATGCTCATGGCCCACGCGTACGCCTTGCGGGCTTCTTCCGTACGGCCCTTCGACTGCAGGAACCGCGGGGACTCGGGGACCATCCGCAGCCAGACGAGCAGGAAGACGGGGATGACGCCGAGGGCGATGAGGCCGCGCCAGCCGAGAGGGCCGCCGAGCCAGGTCTGTGCCTGGGCGCCGAGCAGGAGGCCGATCGGGATGAACACGGATGCCAGGCCGGCCAGGAGACCACGCTGCTTGGCGGGGACGAACTCCTGCACGTACGGGATCGAGGTGATGTTGAGCCCGCCCACGCCCATGCCTACGAGGACACGAAGCAGGGCGAGGAGCACCCATCCGCGGTCAGGAGTGAAGACCGAGACGCCGGTGAAGACGACGAACAGGAGCACGCACCAGAAGAAGGCGTTGCGTCGCCCGATGACGTCGGCGAGGCGGCCCCACATGATGGCGCCGATCACGGTGCCGAGGCCGGAGCAGGCGAGGATGATGCCCGCCTCGACTCCGGTGAGGTTCCAGGGCTTCGTGAGCAACGACACGACGAAGCCGATGAGGAACATGTCGAAGAACTCGGAGATGTTGCCGATGACGACCAGCGAGATGATGCTTCGCTGGTGGCCGGTCAGGGGTCGTTGGTCGATCTGCTGCGCAGCAGTCAGCTCGACGGTGGGAGCGGTCATCATTGTCCTCTCAGCGGATGATGTCGGTTGTCTTGGCCAGGGCGAGCAGCTCTGGATTGATGTAGGTCAGGTCACCGTGGTGCGTCAGGGCGTACTTGGAGACCTGGAGGCCGTAGCCGATGCCGGCGGTCACGTCGTCGTCGAGGAAGCCGTGGAGCGTGGCGGCGACGAACGCGTCACCGGCGCCGGGGCGGTCGACGACCGGGACCCGGACGACGTCGTAGTTGACCTCGCCGTCGGGGCCCGCGTGGTAGACCCCTTCCGTCTGGTCGGTCGAGACGACGTGTTCGACCCCGAACTGCTCGCGCACCTTGCGTGAGCACTCGGCCTTGTCGCCCTCGATGCCGAACACTGTCGCCGCGTCGCGCCGGGAGCAGAAGATGATCCGCGACTTCGACGCGATCGGGCTGAGCACCTCGCGGGCCTGCTCAGGGCTCCACAGCAGGCCGCGGTAGTTGACGTCGAGGGCGACGTCGATGCCGCGTTCGGTCGCCGCGTCCACGAAGTAGCGCACGACCGAGGCGGTGCACTCCGTGAGCGCCGCGGTGATGCCGGTCACGAAGACCAGACGGGTGTCGAGCAGCACGTCCCAGTCGACCATCGCGGGGGTGATCTCCCGGAAGGGGGTGTGGAGCCGGTCGTACACGACCCGAGACGGCATGGGCGCCTCGCCGGGCTCCATGAAGTACAGAGCCATCCGTCCTTCGTCGGTACGGATCATGGCCGACATGTCGATGCCCACCGAGCGGAACTCGGAGAGGCAGCGCTCGGCGAGGTCGCTGCGCGGGAGTCGCGAGCACCACGCGGTGCTGCGGCCGAGCTGGGACAGCAGACCTGCGACGTTGGCCTCGGAGCACGCCGCGGTCATCCGCAGCTGCTGGGTCCGGGCCAGACGCTGGCCGTGCGGAACGGTGAGGCGTATCTGGCCCTCGCCGATGGTTGTGAGGTCGTACCTCATGATCTGCTCACTCCTTTGGAAGCTCTGTCCGTGCCGTATCTGGTGGTGTAGCGGTCATGGTTGGCCGCGATCTCGCTCGGGGGCAGGTCGGCTACCTCGCCGATCTGCATGGCGACGAACACGGTGTGGGCGACGTCCTCGACCATGACGGCGGCCTGGAGGGCCTTCGGGATCGTCGCGCCGATGGTGAACACCCCGTGCTGACGCATGAGGATCGCCGGCGAGCTGCCGATACTGCGCAGCAGCTCCTCGCCGATCTCGTCGCTCCCGATCGCCGCGTACCCGCCGCAGGGGACGGGACCTCCGAACTCGTCCGCGATCGCGGTCAGGCAGCAGGGGATGGGCTTGCCGACAGCAGCGAACGCCGTGGCGTAGCGGGAGTGGGTGTGGATGACGGAGGCGACGTCCGGACGGGCGCGGTAGACCGCCAGGTGCGACGCCGTGTCCGACGAGGGCCCGCGGCTGCCGTCGATGACCCGGCCGTCGACTCCCACGACGACCATGTCGGCGGGGGACATGTGCTCGTACCGCAGCCCCGAGGGCTTGATGACGATGCGCTCCCGGTCCTCAGTGATGGCGGAGAGGTTGCCTCCCGTCCAGGCCACCAGGCCCAGCCGGGCGAGCTCCAGGTTCCCTTCGCAGACCTGCTCACGCAGCTCCTCGAGCATCATGGCCGTACCTCCTGTCCTCGACGATCGGCAGCCCTGCTGCTGCCACCAGCTCTGTGATGTACGCCCGGGCCGTGCGGCACACGGACACCGAGTTCGGGGACTCGTCGTTCCACATCTCGAGCATCAGACGGCCCGACCAGTCCTGGCGCTTGAGCTCGGCGAAGGCGGCGGGGAAGTCCGCGACGCCCGTGCCGAACGGGACCCGCCTGGGTTGACCCGGCAGGACGTCCTTGACGTGGATGGCGACCATGTGGCCCTCGCCGTCACGCAGCTCGGCTGTCGCGTCGCCTCCGTGCTCGGCGATGTTGCCGATGTCCGGGTAGGTCTGCACCCACGGCGAGTCGATCTCGCGGACGACGGACATGGCGTCGCCGATGGAGGCGATGTCGTGGCCGTCCACGTTCTCGATGGCGAGGATGACGCCCTCGCGGGCGGCCATGGGTACGGCGGCACGCAGGGTGTCGACGTACCGGCCGCGCGAGCCGGGGTCGTCGGGCTCGTAGTACGCGTAGTAGCCCGCGACCTGGACGACGGTGACGCCGAGGTCGGACGCGAGCTGGATGCCCTGGTGGTACACGTCCAGTGCCTGCCGGCGGATCCCCGGGTCGACGGAGCCAGGCATCACCTTGCGGTGAAGGCTGAGGCACAGCCCGCCGACCTGGACGCCGGCTCCTCGCGCCGCCTGGCGCACACGGGCGCGCTCAGCGGCTGGCCACGTCAGTCGCGCCGACCGTTCGGGTGTCTCGTCGATCGAGAGGTCGCAGAACGAGAAGCCGGCGTCGTTGACCTGTCCGAAGAACGTGTCCCACCCCAGAGTCGTCTGCAGTGCCTTCTCGTAGATCCCGAGACGTACGCCACTCGTCATGACCAGGCCCGACCCATCGCTTCGCGGAGCTCGACGGCTGCTGCCTTGGGATCGTCTGCACCCATGATCGACCTGCCCGCGATGACCACTCCCACCGGGGTGCCGGAGAAGACCTCGAGGTCGTCGGCCTTGATGCCGCCGGTGACGGTCACGGTGAACCCCATGCCGGACAGCTCGTTGATGCGCTCGATGTCCTGCGGTCCCCAGGTGAGCGTTCCGGCCGCCTCGCGGTCGCGGGACCGCTTGACGATGACGTGCTGCACGCCGAGGTCACGCCATGCCTGGGCGCGTGCCGTGTCGTAGGTCTCTCCGAGCTCGACCTGGACCTCGCCCCCGTGCTCCTTCGCCGCTGCGACGACCTGGCCGATGGTGGTCAAGGAGGCGCCTGCGACGCAGGACACCCAGTCGGCGCCGGCCTCGTAGCACTGACGCGAGATCAGCGAGCCGGCTTCGGCGATGCGTACGTCGGCGAGGATCGTCTTGTCCGGGAACAGGGCGCGGATCTCCCGTACCGCCCTCAGGCCCTCGTTGATGATGAGGATCGTGCCGCACTCGATGACGTCGACCTCGGGGGCGCACCTCTGCAGCGCGCGGAAGGCGGAGACGAGGTCGAGGTTGTCGACGGCGACCTGCAGCCGAGGGGCCATCAGCACTCCTTGCGGAACGTGAAGAACGTGTGGCCGTTGTTCATGAGCAGGTCGTCCACGTACGCCGGGTCGAAGCCCTCGGCGATCATGCGCGGGCCGTCGACGGCAGGGTTGAAGTCGACACCGGTCACGGCTCCGTACGCCTTCTGGTACGAGCGCTTCCCGGAGTCGGTGCCGAGCAGCAGCCGCTTTCCGTAGCCCTTCGCGCCGAGCTCGCGGAGCTCCGTGATGCGGTTGGAGTCGGGCTGGTACTTGATGCGGTACGTCCCGTCGATCTCGAGGTACACGCCGGTGTCGAGGATCTGCTGGAGGTAGTACACGTCGGCGTTGCGCTGGATGTGGCCGATCGCGATCTGGTCAGCGGGGACGCCGAGCCCGATGAGGGTCTGTGCCTGCTCGAGGCCGCACGTGCCGTACGTGGTGTGGGTGTTGATGGGGCAGCCCGTCTCGATGGCCGCCTTGGCGGAGGCCTCCATGCACTTGCGCTCGAACGGCGTGATCTTGCCGTAGGCGGTGGCGACCTTGATGACGCCGGCTTTGTACGAGGTGCGGTCGACGATCGGGCCCGAGTAGTCGTGCCGGTCGATGCCCTGCGTGATGTCGGCGATGAGGAGGTCCGCGATCTGGTCGACCGAGTAGCGGCTCACCCAGTGGGAACGGGTCTCGAGGTAGACGTGCTCGCGGTGGAAGCCGGTGGCGATGATGATCTGCAGGCCGGGGACCTTGGCGTTGACCTCGGCGAGCTTGTCCACGTCGCGGCCGCAGTTGGCCGGGCACATGTCGACGATCGTTCCGCCGTCAGGGCTCCAGTTCTTCGAGGCGTCGACGAAGTACGTGGCCTCTTCGACCGCCTTGTCGACGTCGTCGAGCAGGTGGTCTGCCTCGATGTACACCTCGCCGGCGCCGGTCCGGATGAGGTGGTCATGGGCGTTGACGACGCCGAGGGTTTCGGGGGCGACATCGCCCTTGAGTGTGCGGGCGTAGGACACGGCTGACTCCTTCGTTGGATGTCGGTGAGGACGTGTCTTCATCCTTCGACGGAGCAAGGGCGTTGTCGACGCGAGCGTGAACGGATGTTCGCTCCCGACTGCCACTCACCGTGTTATGGGGCAGAATGTGAGCATGGCGGACGCCAAGGACGAACATGTGTTCATCGACGAGCCGGGCGCTGATGCTCGGGAGCGGCTCGACCTGCTGCTCTCGGTGGCCCGGATGTACTACCTCGAGAACAGGGGCCAGGGCGAGATCGCGGCCGCGATCGGCTATTCGCGGCCGACAGTCTCGCGGCTGCTCGCCGAAGCCAGGGACCGTCGGATGGTGACGATCACCGTGTCGCACCCGATGGAGCAGGTGCTCGACCTGGAGCGGCGCCTGACGAGGCGGTTCGGACTGGACCTGGCGCTCGTCGCCGGCCAGGCGCCCGGGAGTCCTGGCGAGCACGTCGGCCGTGTCGCCGCGCACGCGCTCGTGGACCACGGCAACCCGCGCACACTCGTGGCGCTCTCCAACGGGACGTCCCTGGCGGCGGTCGTCGACGCGATGCCGCAGCAGCGGTGGCCGTACTCCTGTGTCACGCAGATGATCGGGTCGCTGGGCGCCCCCGACCGTGAGCTCGTCGACAGCCCGGACCTGTGCCGTCGGCTGGCAGCACGGCTCGGTGGCACGTACCGTCCGATGCCCGTACCGATCGTCCTCAACTCCGCCGCCGTCGCTCGGTCGGTGAGGCACGAGGAGATCGTCGTCTCCACCTTCGAGCTCGCGGCCCGGGCGGACGTGGCGCTCGTCGGTGTCGGTGCGGTGGGCCCGGACGGCACGTCCGGGGCGATCCTTCGGAACTACCTGACCGACGACGTGCGTGCCGAAGTGCGGAAGGGCCGAGCTGTCGCGCACATCTGCGGCCACCACTTCGACGCGGCCGGCCACCACGTCCGTACGTCCCTCTGCGACCGGATGATCTGCATGGCTCCCGAGCGGCTGGCGGACATCAAGCTCTCCCTTGCGGTGGCATGGGGACACGAGAAGGTGCCCGCCCTGCACGCGGTCCTCAAGGCCGACCTCGTCAGCGGTCTCGCGACGGACGAGGCGACGGCACGCGAGCTACTCGCATACGAAGGCTGACGGCCGTCCGTCGACGAGCGGACCGGAGTGACGGAGGACCCTGCTTCTGCGGAATCCGGAGCCGACGACGTCGCTGGTGACGGCACCAGACGCGGTATGCGACTCGGACCCCGCCGCTCTGGTGTTATGTCACGCACCGGAGGACGCTGAGGCGGACGGGTTCCGCCGAGCCGTGACCCGCAGCCTGAAGGGGGAGCGATGAAGGTCGTGGTCGATATGGACGTGTGCGACTCCACGGGGACGTGCACACAGGTGTGCCCCGAGGTGTTCGCGTTCAGCACTGACGGGTTCCTGAACATCCTCCAGGGCGAGCCCCCGGTCGACCTGTACGACAAGGTCGCCCAAGCCGCCGACATGTGTCCGACGGCTGCCATCCAGCTGGAGTACTGAACGGGCCGCTCGCCATTCACGCACAGCATGCTCGGATGTTCGGCGCCCTGCCCCCGGCTCCGTCGCCTGATGCCATGGCTCGGACGTCTGAGGAGTTCGATCGGCGGTATCTGCCCTTGTCAGAGCAGGTGTGGGGACGAGCCGGCCTGTAAGCCGGATTCTGTCACCCCCGAAGGGGCGGGTGGCCATCCATCTGCGACCGCTGTCACCAGCGGCCTTCGCGCTCACGCGCGTGCGACCTACCTGACGGCTCGGGCGAGCAGCCCTCGATCGTCGTCACAGGCCCGAAGGCCCTCTTGGTCTTGCTCCGGGCGGGGTTTACCGAGCCGCCCCAGTCACCTGGGGCGCTGGTGGTCTCTTACACCACCGTTTCACCCTGACCCGACCTTGCGGTCGGGCGGTCTGCTTTCTGTGGCACTGTCCCGCGGATCACTCCGGGTGGGTGTTACCCACCGCCCTGCTCTGTGGAGTCCGGACTTTCCTCGACCCTTGCGGGCCGCGGTCACCCGGCCGACTCGTCCGCCGCACAGTCTAGGGCCCGCGCGGCCCGGGGAGAGCCGGCGCCGGAGCCTCACGGCAGGGTCAGCACGTCCGCGCCGGTCTCGGTCACGACCAGCGTGTGCTCGAACTGGGCGACGCGCGACGAGTCGTTCGTGACGACCGTCCAGTCGTCGTCCCAGACGTGGCTGTCGTACCCGCCCAGTGTGAGCATCGGCTCGATCGTGAACGTCATCCCCGGCACCATGAGCGTGTTCAGCCGTGGCTCGTCGTAATGGAGGATCGTCAGTCCCGAGTGGAACGACGTGTGCACGCCGTGGCCCGTGTAGTCGCGGACGACCCCGTACCCGAACCTCGACGCGTACGACTCGATCACCCGGCCGATCACGTTGAGCTCGCGCCCGGGAGCGACGGCCTTGATGCCCCGCTCCAGCGCGGTCCTCGTCCGCTCCATGAGGAGGCGCGACCGCTCGTCCAGCTCGCCGCACGCGAAGGTCGCGCAGTTGTCGCCGTGGACGCCGTCCTTGTACGCGGTGACGTCGATCTTCACGAGGTCGCCCTCCTCCAGCGGCCGAGCGTCCGGGATGCCGTGGCACACGACCTCGTTGACGGAGGTGCAGATCGACTTGGGGAAGCCCCGGTAGCCGAGGGCCGACGGGTACGCGCCGTGGTCGCACATGAACTCGTGGGCGACCCGGTCGAGCTCGTCGGTCGTGACACCCGGGGCGATGTGCGCGGCCGCTTCGTGCATCGCCTGGGCGGCGATGCGGCCTGCGATGCGCATCCTCTCGATCGTCTCGGCGCTCTGCACGTGCGACCCGGTGTAGCGCTTGGGGGCCGGTCTGCCCACGTACTCAGGCCGAGGGATCGACGCCGGAACCGTGCGCGTGGGGGACAGCGGGTAGGGTTCGACGCGAGTCACGAAGGCGAATCCTACCCACCGCGAGGAGGGGCATCATGGCGAGCGGCGAGTGGTACTGGTGTCTGAAGCACCACGCGGTCGAGCCGTACGAGGGCTGCAAGAGCGAGGAGCGCCTGGGCCCGTACGCGACCCAGGAGGAGGCGTCCCATGCCCTCGAGAAGGTCGCCCAGCGCAACAAGGACTTCGACCACGACCCCCGGTTCAACGACCTCGATGAGAACGGCGAACCCGAGCGCGGCTGGAACCCGCTCGGCGACTGACGTCCGCGCATGACGGTCGCTGACAGGCGCCGGCGGCAGCTGGACGAGGCGCTGGTACGGGCACAGGCGGCGCTCTCCTCGGCCGGCGTACACCTCACGGCGCAGCCCTCGGATCTTGGCCTGGCACGGCTGGTCGTCGCGGGGGAGAGCGCGTCCGTGCCGATGTCGGGTGACGTCGTCGCGCTGGCGACGCGACTGCTCGCGCAGCGTCTCGCCACCGCGTGGCCTGGTCGTACGGTCGAGGTTCGCATCCCCCCGTATGCGGCCGTGCAGGTCGGGCACGGGCAGGGGCCTCGCCACACCCGAGGCACGCCACCCAGCGTCGTCGAGACCGACGCCCTGACGTTCCTCCGCCTCGCCACCGGCGATCTCACGTGGGCGGAGGCGGTCGCGGGAGGCGTACGGATCAGCGGCGTCCACGCCGACCTCGACGACATGTTCCCGTTCGGCTGAGCGGCGCCGCCGTCAGCCCTCACCGGCGCTGGCCGCGTGCCTCAGAGCGACGGCAGCAGGTGCTGGAGCTCCCAGGGCGTGACCTGGCGGCGGAAAGACTCGAACTCCTCGCGCTTGTTGCGGAGGAAGTAGTCGAAGACGTGCTCGCCCAGCGTCTCGGCGACGAGCTCGGAGCGCTCCATCGTCCGTACGGCCTCGTCGAGGTTCTTCGGCAGCGGCTTGATGCCCATCGCACGGCGCTCGCTCTCGCTGAGCTCCCACACGTCGTCCTCGGCGCCCGGTGGCAGCTCGATGCCCTTCTCGATACCGTCCAGGCCTGCGGCGAGGATCAGCGCGTAGGCGAGGTACGGGTTGCAGGCCGAGTCGAGCGTGCGGACCTCGACGCGCGCGGACGCGCCCTTCGTCGGCTTGAGGGACGGCACCCGCACCATCGCGGAGCGGTTGTTGCGCCCCCAGCAGATGTACGAGGGGGCCTCGGCGCCCCATGCGAACCGGGCGTACGAGTTGACCCACTGGTTCGTGACCGCGGTGATCTCGGCCGCGTGGTGGAGCACCCCGGCGACGAACTTCCGCGCCACGTCGGACAGGTGGTACTCGGCCGAGGCGTCGAAGAACGCGTTGTGGTCGCCCTCGAAGAGCGACACGTGCGTGTGCATGGCCGACCCGGGAGCGTCCGCGAGCGGCTTGGGCATGAACGAGGCGTGGATGCCCTGCGCGGCGGCCACCTCCTTGACGACGACGCGCATCGTCATGATGTTGTCCGCCATCGACAGCGCGTCCGCGTACCGGAGGTCGATCTCGTGCTGGCCCGGTCCGCCCTCGTGGTGGCTGAACTCGACCGAGATGCCCATCTCCTCGAGCATCGTGATCGTCTTGCGCCGGAAGTCGCTGCCCTCACCGAGGGTCGTGTGGTCGAAGTAGCCGCCCGAGTCCAGGGGGGTCGGCGGCTTCGAGTAGTCGGTCTGCGGCTCGAAGAGGAAGAACTCGACCTCGGGGTGCGTGTAGAAGGTGAACCCCTTGTCGCCGGCCTTGTGCAGGGCGCGCTTGAGCACGTACCGGGGGTCTGCGTACGACGGCGAGCCGTCGGGCAGGCTGATGTCGCAGAACATGCGGGCCGTCGGCTGCGCGTGGTCGCGCCACGGGAGGATCTGGAACGTCGACGGGTCCGGGTGGGCCACCATGTCCGCCTCGTAGCGGCGCGCGAAGCCCTCGATGGCCGAGCCGTCGAACCCGACCCCCTCAGCGAAGGCGCCTTCGACCTCGGCGGGGGAGATGGCGACGGACTTGAGATACCCGAGGACGTCGGTGAACCACAGCCGCACGAAACGTACGTCCCGCTCCTCCATCGAGCGCAAGACGAACTCGGTCTGCTTGTCCATGGTGCACATATTGCCGCGTCTGTGTTTCGGACGCGTTACTCGCCACCGGCCGCGCCGCGGACCAGCCCGTATCCTGCCCTCGTGAGGCTGGTGACCGGCGAAGGCGACCTTGCCCGGAGGGGGTTCGTGGAGACAGCACGTGCGGCGCGGAACCTGTCGTCCCTGCGAGCCCATGACGAGGACGACGTCGCGTTCCTCGTGGACCAGGCCTCCCGCACGCTGGAGCCCGACCTCGCGCTGGCGACGCTGGTCGAGCTCGTGGGGGAGGAGGCGGGGCGGACGCGCGCGATGGCCGCCGACCCGGAGTTCGGCCGGCGGGTCCTGGCAGTCCTCGGAGCGTCGACGGCCCTCGGCCGCGACCTCGTCCGCCGTCCGCAGGACCTCGACGTCCTCGCCGAGGCGCCGCGCCGCAGGTCGGCGGACGAGCTCCGCGTGGCACTGGTCACGGCTGTCGGGGCGGACCCGTACGAGGCCCTTCCGGTCGCTGGCGCACTGAAGGCGGCCGACGAGCTGCGGTACGCGTACCGGCGACAGCTCACCCGTGTCGCCGCGCGCGACCTCACGGCCGAGGACCCACTCGCACTGCTCGACGACATCGCCGGGGAGCTCGCGGACCTCGCCGACGCCGCGCTCCATGCCGCCGTGGCCATCGCCCGCAGCCAGGTGACGGGTCACGAGCGCGTACGGTTCGCGGTCGTGGCGCTCGGCAAGACCGGGGCCCAGGAGCTGAACTACATCTCGGACGTCGACGTCCTGTACGTGGCGGAGCCGGTCGTCAGCGACACGGGCGATCCCCTCTGCACGCCCGGCGAGGCGGTCGAGATCGGGACCAGGCTGGCCGCCGCGGCGACGCGGGCCTGCGCCGACAGCACTGCCGCCGGGTCCCTCTGGTCGGTGGACGCGGCGCTGCGGCCCGAGGGCAAGGCCGGCCCGCTGGTACGAACGCTGGCGAGCATGAAGGCGTACTACGACAAGTGGGCGAAGAACTGGGAGTTCCAGGCCATGCTCAAGGCGCGCCCCATGGCGGGCGACCTCGCGCTCGGACAGGACTTCTGCGAACTCGTCGAGCCGCTCGTGTGGGCCGTGGGCGAGCGGGAGGGGTTCGTCCCGGAGACCCAGGCGATGCGTGCCCGGGTCATCTCGCTGATCCCGGCCAAGGAGGCCGACCGGGAGATCAAGCTGGGCGCGGGCGGCCTGCGCGACACGGAGTTCACCGTCCAGCTGCTCCAGCTCGTCCACGGCCGTGCCGACGAGCGGCTGCGGATCCGCGCCACCCTGCCGGCGCTCGACGCGCTCGTGCAGCACGGGTACGTGGGTCGGGCCGACGGGGCGCGGCTGGCCGAGGCGTACAGGTTCCAGCGGCTCCTCGAGCACAGGGTGCAGCTGCACAAGATGCGCCGCACGCACCTCGTACCCGACGACGACGCGGGCCTGCGACGGCTCGCACGTGCGGTCGGACGTACGGAGCCGCACGAGGTTCTCGAGGACTGGCGTGCATCGGCCCGGACGGTGACCAGGCTGCACCTCCGTGTCTTCTACTCGCCGCTGCTGGAAGCCGTTGCGAGGATCCCCTCGGAGGCGGTGCGCCTCACGACCGACGCCGCGAAGACCCGGCTCTCCGCACTCGGGTACGCGGACGCGGAGGCGGCGCTGCGGCACATCCGCGCGCTGAGCGCGGGGATGTCGCGCCCCGCAGAGATCCAGCGACAGCTGCTGCCCGCGATGCTCGGCTGGTTCGCGGCCGGTCCCAACCCGGACGCCGGGCTCCTCGCGTTCCGCCAGGTCTCCGAGGCGCTCGGCGAGACGCCCTGGTACCTGCGGGCGCTCCGTGACGAGGGCGCCATGGCCGAGCGCATGGCGCTCATCCTCTC
>DASSQF010000199.1:0-4411 GCA_035702685.1 Propionibacteriaceae bacterium | reverse complement strand
GCACGCCGTTCACCACCGACCCGTACGGCGTCGGCGTGAACAAGGACGACCCGACGGCCAAGGCGTTCGTCAACGCCTTCCTCCAGAAGATCTTCGACTCGGGCGACTGGCTGAAGCTGTGGAAGGCGACGGTGGGCGTGTACGTGGACGCGGCCCCGACGCCGCCCAAGATCGGGTCCGTGCCGGGGAGCTAGCCGCGGGGTGACCGGGTGCCGGCTGGAGACGAGGCCGGCAGCGGCGGGAGACGCTCGACGAGGAAGGACGCGATGGACACGATCGGGACGATGCTGCGCGACAACGCGGCGTTCCTGCTGAACGGCGTGCTCACGACGATCGCGCTCACGGTCCTGGGGTTCCTGGGTGCCCTGGTCCTGGGCACCGTGATCGCGGTGTTCCGTGTGAGCCCCGTCACGCCGCTGCGGGTCCTCGGCACGGTGTACGTGGAGTTCTTCCGGAACGTGCCGCTGCTCACCCTGCTCATCCTCATCGTGTTCGGGCTGCCGGACATCGGGCTGCTCCTGCCGCTGTTCTGGTGCGGCGTGCTCGGCCTGGTCCTGGCCGGCTCGGCGTTCATCTGCGAGACCGTACGGTCGGGGATCAACACGATCGGGGTCGGCCAGTCCGAGGCGGCCCGGGCGCTGGGGATGTCGTTCGGCACCCAGCTGCGCATCATCATCCTGCCGCAGGCGTTCCGCACCATGGTCCAGCCCCTCGTGAACAACTTCATCGGCATCCTCATCGGCTCGTCGCTCGCGGCCGCCGTCGGTGTCTCCGACATCACCAACGTGACCCAGCAGCTCAACATCCGCTACGCGGAGGCGGTCGTCCTCTTCCTCATCTCGGGCGCGGTGTACCTCGTCTTCGCGCTGGGTGCCGGCAGGGTCGGCTCCTGGCTCGAGCGGCTCGTCACCCGTTCCCGGATCGGAGGGCTGCGCTGATGGCCGCCGACACCGCCACCCGCGTCCTCTTCGACGAGCCCGGTCCTCGGGGCCGGGCGACCATCCGTCTCGCGACCGTGGTCGTCGTCGTCCTCGTGGCGCTGCTCGTCGCGGGGGCCGTCTGGCAGTTCGCGGTCAACGGCCAGCTCGCGCCGTACCGCTGGCAGTTCTTCACGTACACGGCGATCGTCCAGCGGCTCGTGGTCGAGGGGATCGGCAACACGTTCCTGGCAACGGCCGTGGCCGCGGTGGTGGCCTTCCCGCTGGGGCTCGTCCTCGCGCTGGGGCGCATCTCCCGCGGACGCGTGCTGCGGGGTTTCAGCACCGGCTGGATCGAGTTCTTCCGGTCCATGCCGATGATCCTCGTCGTGTACGCGTTCCTGCTCGCGCTGCCCCGGTTCGGGGTCGTGCTGCCGGTCTTCTGGATGCTCGTCGTGCCGATGATCCTCGTCTCGAGCGCGACGACCGCTGAGGTGTTCCGGGCAGGCATCCGTGCCGTGGACCGGGGACAGTGGGAGGCGGCCCAGTCGCTCGGCATGGGCGGTGCGCTCGTCATGACCCAGATCGTGCTGCCCCAGGCGTTCCGGATCGTGCTGCCGAACCTGCTCACCGGCCTCGTGTCCCTGCTGAAGGACTCGACGCTCGGCTACGTCGTCAGCTACGGCGAGCTCATGCAGCAGGGCAAGGAGCTCGTGGCCTACTACCACTACATGATCCAGACCTACCTGGTCATCGCGCTCGTCTATGTCCTCATCAACTGGCTCCTCACCCGCCTCGCGTCCTGGCTCCAGGTCAGGATGGGCACGCGCCGTACCTCGGCCCGCCCGATCGAGGTGGACCTCGAGCCCGCACAGTAGGAGCTCGTCCATGTGCCGTCTGCTGGGTGCTGTCACGAAGGACAAGGGGTCGCTCCGCCGCGTCCTGGACGCCTCCGACGGGTTCTGCGAGCTGTCGCACCGGCACGCGGACGGCTGGGGGATGGCGTCGTACGAGCCCGACGGCGCGCTCCGTATCGTCAAGGGAGCGCTGCCGGCGTGGAGCGACCCGTCGTACGAGCCGGCGCTCGCCGGGGTGACGGGCGACATCGCGATGGTGCACCTGCGCCGTGCCTCGGTCGGCATCCCCGTCGAGCTGCGCAACTGTCACCCGTTCGGTGAGGGCGACGTGGCGTTCGAGCACAACGGCCAGTTCCGCGTCACGGACCGGTTCCGGGAGTGGTACGCCGACAACGGCCTGCGCGTTCCCCAGGGGACGACCGACTCGGAGCTCTACTTCGGGCTGGTGCTCGAGTTCTTCCGCCGGGACGGGTCGTGGCCCTCGGCGATCACCGACGCCGCCGCCTTCATCACGAGCGACCTCTGGGTGGACGACGTCCACGACAACCCGGATGCGCTGAACTGCCTCCTTCTGACCCCCGAGGCCCTGTACGGGTACAGCCAGTGGGAGCCGAGGAAGCTCAAGCCCGAGTCCACTCCCGACACGTACGTGCTGAGGCTCGCCCGGCGGGACAACGAGGTCGTCGTGACGTCGACGCACTGGGACGTCGACGAGGCCGAGCCCCTGCCGGAGCGGGCGGTGGTCGTCGTCGAGCGAGGGACCTTGGCGGTCACGGTGCACGACCCGGTACCGCTCGGAGGCTGACCCGTCGAACCGCCTCGACCCGCGTCCGTCGAGCGGGTCATCGGACTCGATCCGAGCCGCGCCGCCTCTCGCACGAGCCCTCTGGGACGCCGCGTCCGGAGTCACTACGGTGGGCGCATGACCGTGAAGGAGCAGGTGACGGGTGTGGGGGACGGCGCCGGCCGCAAGGCGAGCGCCGACGTCGTGACCGAGGTCAGCGAGGCCGCGCCGGAGAGCGGCAGCTCAGCCCCGGAGAGCAGCGGCGTCGGGCCCGAGATCAGCGATGTCGTCCCCGAGATCAGCTACGAGGCGCAGCGCTACCCGGCCCGGCCCAAGAGGCTGCGGCCGAGGGCGAGGCGCCGCGCCCTCGAGCAGGTCGTCCCGCCGCCACCCTTCGCTGCGGACGCCCGCAACCCCGCGTACGTGTCGTGGCTGCTCGAGCAGTCGATGCTCATCGACGCCAAGATGATGGCCCGCCAGCTCGCGGGCAACCACCTCATGTGGTCGAACTCGTACGCACAGCCCGACCCGCGCGCCGCCGTGCAGAAGACGTCCGTCTGGTACACGGCGTACCCCCTGTCGCACATCACGGGCCGCGGCACGTCCTTCCTCGCGGCCCTGGGCTCGGAGGAGCTCTGGGACGCGTTCGAGCAGATCGGCATCGACGGGCTGCACACGGGACCGCTCAAGCTCGCCGGCGGCATCTCCGGCTGGGACCACACCCCCAGCATCGACGGCCACTTCGACCGGATCAGCATGGCGATCGACCCGCTGTTCGGCACCGACGACGACTTCCGCATCCTCACCGAGGTCGCCCACCTCCATGGCGGCACCGTCATCGACGACATCGTGCCTGGTCACACCGGGAAGGGAGCCGACTTCCGGCTCGCGGAGATGGCGTTCCGCGACTTCCCCGGCCTGTACCACATGGTCGACATCCCGGAGGAGGCCTGGCACCTGCTGCCCGACGTGCCGGAGGGGGCTGACTCCGCGAACCTCGACGCCGCCACCGAGGCCGCGCTCGCCGAGGCCGGCTACATCATCGGCGCCCTCCAGCGCGTCATCTTCTACGAGCCCGGGCACAAGGAGACCAACTGGTCGGCGACGCCCGTGGTGTACGACGTCCAGGGGCACCCGCACCGCTGGGTGTACCTGCACTACTTCAAGAGCGGGCAGCCCTCCCTCAACTGGCTCGACCCCACGTTCGCCGGCATGCGCCTCGTCATGGGCGACGCGCTCCACTCCCTGCTCGACCTCGGCTCCGGCGGCCTGCGGCTCGACGCCAACGGCTTCCTCGGGATCGAGAAGACCGTCGACGCGCCCGCCTGGTCGGAGGGCCACCCGCTCTCGCAGGCCGCGAACCAGCTCATCGGGTCGATGGTGCGCAAGGTGGGCGGCTTCACGTTCCAGGAGCTCAACCTGTCGATCGACGACATCGCCCAGACCGGGCGGACCGGTCCGGACCTCAGCTACGACTTCGTCACCCGACCGGCGGCGCAGTACGCGATCGCGACCGGCGACACCGAGTTCCTGCGGCTCATGCTCAACGCCGCCATCGCGGCGGGCATCGACCAGAGCTCCCTCGTCCATGCCCTCCAGAACCACGACGAGCTCACGTACGAGCTGGTCCACTTCGAGACCAGGCACCGCGACGACATGTACCAGCTGGGCGGCAAGGAGCTCACCGGCCGGGAGCTCGCAGCCGCCGTCCGGGAGGGGCTGCAGCAACGGATCACGGGCGAGGCGGCTCCGTACAACCTCACGTTCGTGCAGAACGGCATCGCCTGTACGACGGCGTCGGTCGTGGCGGCGAGCATGGGGATCCGCGACCTCTCGGAGCTCTCGTCGGACGA
>DASSQF010000198.1:0-8014 GCA_035702685.1 Propionibacteriaceae bacterium | reverse complement strand
CGTGGCGAGGCGTTGTCCGTGGTGCCGGTCGTCGACATGCAGCAGCGTGAGCGGCGTGAGGAGCGGCGCGCTGCCGAGGTCCATGCCGGGAGTCATGCGGGTACGGCTAGCCTTCCCTTCTCCGGGCCCGGACCCCGGGGTCCCCCTGCCAACGAGGGATGTGGGTAAAGGCAGAAAGCGACAAAGAGAGCAACAGATAAAGCAATAAAGCGGCAAAAGGATAAGACGCCGTATCGAGCGCGTGCCGTCGATGGCCAAGACGGCGCCGGCCGTGTCTCGCGTCGCTTCCGAGTGGTAGCGCGGACGCGCGCCGAGGGTTCCATCGCGGTCACCGTCTCCCGCTAGAGTGCTCCGGTCAGTTAGGGCGCATGAGAGGCGACTGCATGAGCGAGGCACCGAGCGCGACCGTCGTTTCACGTGAAACACTGCCGCCGCCGCCCAGCACGCGCGTCATGGTGGTCGTCAACCAGAAGGGCGGCGTGGGGAAGACCACTACGGCCGTCAACCTCGCGTCAGCCCTCGCGAACGGCGGCCTCCGCGTTCTCCTCGTCGACATGGATCCGCAAGGGAACGCCTCGACCGCGCTCGGTGTGGACCATCGCCAGGGGGTCAGGGGAACCTACGAAGTCCTCATCGACCGCGACGAGATGGCCTGGCACGTCGTTCCCAGTCCCGAGGCACCCTCCCTCGCGGTTCTGCCCGCGACGATCGACCTCGCCGCAGCTGAGATCGAGCTCGTGAGCATCCAGGGACGCGAGCACCGGCTCCTCGACGCGCTGAGCGCGTACCTCGCCGAGCACCCCCATGACTACGTGATCCTGGACTGCCCGCCGTCGCTGGGCCTGCTCACCCTCAACGCCCTCGTCGCCGCGAAGGAGATCCTCATCCCCATCCAGTGCGAGTACTACGCGCTCGAGGGGGTGTCGCAGCTCGTCCGTACGATCAACCTCGTCAAGGGCAACCTCAACGACCGGCTGCGTGTCTCCACCGTCATCCTCACGATGTACGACGCCCGGACGAAGCTCTCCGCGCAGGTCGCCGAGGAGGTGCGCCGCCACTTCCCCACGGAGACCCTCTCCGCGTCCATCCCCAGGTCCGTCCGCGTCTCCGAGGCCCCGAGCTATGGGCAGACGGTCATGTCCTACTCGCCCGGCTCCCCTGGGGCCGACGCCTATGCCTCCGCAGCCCGCGAGATCGCCCACCGAGAAGGAGCCCACTGATGCCGACCCGTACGAAGCCGTCCGGCCTGGGTCGGGGACTCGGGGAGCTCTTCCAGAACACCGACGCGACGCAGGGCTTCACCGACCAGCCCGCGGCTCCCATGCCCGACGGCGCGTTCTTCGCCGAGCTCCCCGTCTCCTCCATCGCCCCCAACCCCCGCCAGCCTCGCACGACCTTCGACGAGGACCAGCTCGCCGAGCTCGCGGAGTCGATCAAGGACATCGGCCTCCTGCAACCCGTGGTCGTACGCCCGCTCGCCGAGGACCAGTACGAGCTCGTCATGGGCGAGCGGCGCCTTCGCGCCACGAAGGAGGCGGGGCTCGACACCATCCCCGCCATCGTCAGGCCCACCGAGGAGGCCGACCTCCTGCGCGACGCACTCCTCGAGAACCTTCACCGCGCGCAGCTCAACCCTCTCGAGGAGGCCGCTGCCTACCAGCAGCTCCTCGACGACTTCGGCTGCACTCAGGAGGATCTGTCCCAACGCATCCACCGGTCGCGGCCCCAGATCAGCAACACGATCCGCCTGCTTCGCCTCCCTATCCCCGTTCAGCGTCGGGTCGCGGCCGGCGTGCTCTCGGCGGGCCATGCCCGCGCACTGCTCGCCCTGGACTCGCCCGAGGCCATGGACAAGCTGGCCACGCGCATCGTGGCCGAGGGTCTCTCCGTACGCGCCACTGAGGAGGCCGTGACTCTCTCCGCGCCCGCTCGGACACCGCGGACGTCCAAGGCCCGCGCGGACACGGACCCGCGAGCGACCGAGGTGGCCGCCGACCTCAGTGAGCACTTCGACACCCGCGTCTCCGTCTCGATGAGCCGGAACCGGGGCAAGATCACCATCGAGTTCGCCGGGAGCGACGACCTGGACCGCATCCTCGCGATCATCGACGGACAGACAGTCGATCTGTAGCCGAGTCGCTTCAACTATTAGTCGACAAAGCGTCGAAGCGCTAGATCGCTATCGAAGCACGACGGGGTTCGAGTCCGCGATCCGACGGTTCACGTCGCGCCGGGCGAGGTACTCAGCGACGAACGAGAGGAACGGCACCGTCCCGGCGAGTGCGATGAGGACCACGTTGCGCACGCTCCACTTCACGCGACGGCCCAGGTCGATCGCCGTGAGGATGAGGAGCATGTACAGCCAGCCGTGCGGGACACCGAAGTACGTGACCCACCTGTCGTCGTGCCCGACGTACTTCAGCGGCACCGCGACCAGCATGAGCAGGACGAGGAGAACCCCCACGGTGTAGGCCATGACCCGGTAGCGGATGAGTGCGGAGCGTACCTTCGGGATGTCGTCCGGGGCGATCACCGGAGTCAGCGGGTGCACGAACCCTTGCTCGCTGGTCGCGGTCTTCTCCTCGGCGCTCTCGCTCATCCCGTGGTCCTCCCTCTCGCGCGTGTTCGCCAGACTAGTCGGCGTCGCTGAGGGACAGCCCCCGGCGACGGTAGTTGCGCGCCACCAGCACGCTCATGACGAGCGCGAACGCGGCGAACGCCCACCACTGCAGCGCGTATCCCGCGTTGCGCTCCTTCCCCTCCAGCGTCGGGAGGACCACAGGCGCGGCCGTGAGCCCCTGAGCGGCCGCCTCGTCGGGGTTCAGAGTCACGTACCCGGGGACGACTTGCTGGGGCCACACCTGCGCGAGCGCCTGCAGACGGACCGACCCGTACGTGCCCGGCGGGACCGACCTGTCGGACGATGCCTCCGTCGGGAGGAACACCCCGGTCTGCGTGACCTCTCCCCCGGGCGGTGGCTCGCTCCCCGTCCCCACACCGCGCGCGACCGCCACGACCCTGCCGTCGGCGAGCTGGAACGCCGTCACGACGCGCCCCGTGCCGTCGTCGCCGACGACGAGCACCTGCTGCGCCGGGAGGTAGCGGCCCGTGACCGACACCGTGTGCCCCCAGAGGCCACCGATGGCGTCGCCGGTCACGGACGCGTCGAGCCGTCTCAGGGGCTCACCGGTCACGGCGGCCGCTGCGGACTTCCCCTGGTCGACGAACACCTGCGCCTGCCACAGCCCGAGCCATCCCATGACGAGGGCCGCGAGCACGCCGACGGCGACGATGAGGCGCGGCACCCAGGCCGACCGTACGGGCGACTCGCCCATGAACTACGCCCCGGCTCCCCGCTGCCGCGCGACGGAGACGAGCGAGGACAGCACATGGCCGAGGTCCATGCCGGCAGCCTCCATGGCGAGCGGCATCGTCGAGGTCTCCGTCATGCCCGGCGCCACGTTCGCCTCGAGGAAGACCGGCGTCCCGGTCGCGTCGACGATGAGGTCGGTACGGGAGAGGTCCCGCAGGCCGAGCGCGGTGTGCGCGCCGATGGCGAGCTCAGCACAGCGCGCCGCGACCTCGTCGTCCAGCTCGGCCGGCGCGAGGAACCGGGTCGCACCCGCCGTGTACCGCGCCGTGTAGTCGTACACGCCGGAGTCCGGCCTGATCTCCACGGCGGGAAGGGCGACAGGCCCGTCACCCAGGTCGACGACCGGCACCGCGACCTCGACCCCGGTGACGAACGTCTCGACCACAGCCACGCCCCCGTAGGCGTACGCCTGGACCATCGCCGCGGGAAGGTCCTCGATCCGCTCGACCTTCGTGCAGCCGAGAGCGGAGCCGCTGCGGGCCGGCTTCACCATCATGGGGAACCCGAGCCGCCGGCCGAGGGCAGCGACGAGGGTCGGCGAGCCCAGCTCGCGGAACATGTCGTCGGGGAGCGCGATCTGGTGAGGCGTGGCCCAGCCCGCCGCCGCCACGGTCGGGGTCGCGATCGCCTTGTCGAAGGCGACCCGTGCCGAGGTGGACGTGCTGCCGACGAAGGGGACGTCCGCCAGCTCGAGGGCCTGCCGGATCGCACCGTCCTCACCGGCGCCGCCGTGCAGCATCGGCACGACGACCGGCCGTCCCAGCTCCTCCAGCCTCGCGAGCAGCGAGCTCGACACGTCGAGCTCGACGACGTCGTGGCCCACGTCGCGGAGCGCCTGCGCCGCGCGCCGGCCGGAGCGGAGGGAGACGTCGCGCTCGTGGGAGAGTCCTCCGGCGAGGACGACGACCTTCTCGGATGTCATGTGGGGCTCCTAGATGACGTCGGGCCCGGGGCCCGAGGCTGAGTCGTGGGGATGAGGGGTCGAGTCGATGCCGAACATCGTGTGGATCTCGAGCTCCGCGTCGAGCACCTCGCCCAGCCGGCGGGTCCCCTCGAAGATCCGCTCAGGGGTGGGGAAGCAGTACGAGAGCCGCATGTTCCGGCTGCCGAGCCCGTCGGCGTAGAAGGCCGTGCCGGGGACGTACGCCACCCGGTTCGTGACGGCGCGCGGCAGCAGGGCCTGCGAGTCCAGCCCTTCCGGGAGCGTCACCCAGACGAAGAAGCCACCCGTGGGGTGCGTCCACGTCGTACCCGGCGGCATGTGCTCCGCCAGCCCGTCGAGCATCGCGTCACGCCGCGCTCGGTACATGTCCTTGAAGACCGTGATCTGTGCCTTCCAGTCCCAGTTCGCGAGGTACGTGGAGATCGCGAACTGGCTGAAGACCGGGGGGCAGAGCGTCGCCGACTCCTGGGCCAGCACCAGCTTCTCCCGGACCGCGTGCGGCGCGAGCGCCCAGCCGACCCGGAAGCCCGGGGCGAACGTCTTCGAGAACGAGCCGAGGTAGACGACGTTCTCCGCGTCGAAGGAGCGGATCGCCGGTACGGGGTCGGCGTCGAGGCTCAGCAGGCCGTACGGGTTGTCCTCCACGACGAGCACGCCCGCGTCGCGGCAGATCTCGGCGACCCGGTGACGGCGTTCGAGGGTGGTGAGGATGCCGGAGGGGTTGTTGAAGTTGGGGATCGTGTAGAGGAACTTCACCCGCCGGCCCTGAGCCCGCAGCGACCGGATCGCCGCGTCGAGCGCGTCGGGCTGGAGCCCGTCCGAGTCCATCGCGACGTGGACCACCTGCGCCTGGTACGCCTGGAACGTCCCCAGCGCCCCCACGTACGAGGGTGCCTCGGCGAGGATCACGTCGCCCGGGTCGACGAACGTCCTTGTCACGAGGTCGAGCGCCTGCTGCGACCCTGTCGTGATCGTGATGTCGTCGGGGTGTCCGGTGATGCCCTCGAGCGCCATGACCTCGCAGATCTGCTCGCGGATCATCTCCTCGCCCTGGCCGGACCCGTACTGCATGGCCTGCGTGCCACGCGTCGCGATGAGCTCTCCGATGTGAGCGCCGATGACGTCGAGCGGGAGGTCGGAGATGTTCGGCATGCCGCCGGCGAGGGACACGACTTCGGGCCGGTTGGCGACGGAGAAGAGAGCTCGTACAGCGGAGACCCGAAGACCGTGCGTGCGCTCGGCGTACGTGTCGACGTACCGGTCGAGGCGGGTGTCGCGTCTGGGCTGCTCAAGACTCACCCGGCCTAGTCTGCCGTAGGCGGCTGGGGCTCTGTACGATTCGAGACAGGGCGAGCCCCCGCCAAACCGACGCACAGAGGTGCCGATGAACCGTTCGGCGTGGCCCATCACCGGCCGTCGCTTCCGGCTGCTGCACGCCTCCGACCTCGACACGCTGCCGGTCTGCGGCACGTGCAAGGAGATGGAGAGGCTCCTCGGAGACCGGGCCTGGGCGGATGCCGGCGACGACGAGTGGGGCTTCTGCGGTGTCGGTGTCTACGTGAAGGACGCGCCGGTCGCGTACGTCCTCGTCACGCCTGCCCTGTACATTCCGCGGCGTCATCCGCTGGCTCGAGGCGCCAACGCCGATGCCGCTGCGCTGCTCGCCCTGTACGTCGAGGGCGCGCACCCGCAGCACGCGCTCGGGAAGCAGGCCGTCCAGCGGCTGGCCGCCAAGCTCGTCGACCAGCGCAACATCAACGCCATCGACGCCGCCTCCTCGGACCGCGGCTTCTGTCAGCGTCCGAGTCGGGGCTGGCTCGCCGCCAACGGGTTCCGGGCGCTCGACGACGGCGTACGGCACCGTCTGGACCTCCACGCGACGCGCGGCTGGCTTCCCAACCCGCACGCCGTCGTGCGGCAGGTCGCGGGGATCGTCCGTCCCGTGACGCCGCCGCAGCCTGCCGGGCTCGCGGAGCCTCGGGTCACCATCGCCCATCGGGACCTGGTGAGCTCCGGGCACGTGTAGGTCGCCGCGGTCCCGCGTCAGGTCTTGCCGATCCCACCCGCGACGGACTGTGCCGCGGAGATGAGCTCGTCGGGGGACTGGTCGACGAGCGTCATGAGGAGGACGGCTGTGGTGCCGGACACGACGGCACAGGCCGTACGGCTCTGGTCGGTCGCGCGGCCGCAGGCGCCCCCGTTCACCTTCGTGATGTTGCGGGCCTGGATCTCCTCGAGCGCGGCCGAAGGGTCGGTCTGCGGACGGTAGGCGATGGCGACGAACTCCTGCGTGCCGTTGAGGCTGTACGTGGCGGACACCGTCTGGATCTTGCTTCCCGCATCGACCGAAGGGCTCGCACCCTGCGCCGGGTCGCGGGCGAAGTCGCCGGCCGTGGGGGGAAGAGTCAACGGTCCTTGGGTGATGTTGGTCACGGTGGGGTCGTACCGCGAGAAGAGGTAACCGCCGACGCCTACGACGAGCAGCAGCGCCATGACGATCGCCGAGATGGTCAACAGCCGGCGGTGGTCGCGCCATGCCGCCTGTACCCGGCGCGCGGACCTGCCTCGCCGCGCGGGTGCCCGGTGGGTACGGGCGGGACGAGGCAGCGCCTTCGGGCGGGGCGAGGCGCCCTTGCGGACGTCGTACTCCGGGTCGTCGATGACGATCGGCGTCAGGTCGACCTGGGTCTCGGGCTCGCCCGGGCCCGGTCGGCGGTACAGGGAGTGGTCGTCGCCGGTCAGGGCTGAGCCGAAGAGCCAGGTCGCGGTGTCGTCGCCGACGAACGAGGAGTCCATGGGGTGGCCGCCCTCGCTGACCATGGCCTCCTCCTGCGCGAGGAGCTCCTGCGTCTCGGCGACATGGCTCGCGACCTCGGCGATCCCCGGCACGGCGGCGACCTGCGCCGCGTGCGCGGCCGCCTCTGCGGTCGATCGCCTCACCGTGACAGGGGCGTCCAGGCGGTCCGTGGAAGCCGGCGGAGGCGGGACGTCACTCGGCGGCGAGTCCTCGGGGTCCGCCTCCGCGTCGACATCCGGTTCCTCGACCCGCGAGTCCTCGCGGGCTGCTTCGTCGGCAGGCCGCTCCTCCGCGGACGAGTCCTCGGGGTCGGCCTCCGCGTCGGTGTCCGGCCAGTCCTCGGGGTCGCCGCCCGCGTCCAGGCCCTCGACAGCGGAGTCCTGGGGGTCGGCGTCCGCGTCGGCGCGCGGCTCCTCGCCCGGCCAGGCACGCGCAGCCGTGGGAAGGAGTTCGGTGTTCGCGAACTCCGCCTCCACGGGTGCGGACAGGGCGGGCAGCGGTGGCTGTACGGAGGGGGAGGGCGGGCTCATCGGGAGAGTCGCCGCGGAACCGGCAGACGTCTCCGGCGCCTCGGGCGCGGAGGCGGGGGACTCCGGCGTGGCGCCCAGATCGGGAAGCAGGGGCTGGATGGCGCGTGCCGCCACGGCGTTCTCGCCGAAGCGTCGGGCGGGCGACCATCCGCCGGCCCGGGTCGCCTCGGCGTCGAACCGGGTTGCCCCGTGCGAGAGGTCGTCGCGGTCCGGGAGCCGCCCGTACCGCTCGGGCGCCGGCTCGTCGTCGGGTTCAGCCGGCGTGAACGCCGACCGCCGAGGACGCGTTGCCGGTGGGTCGTCGTGCGGGACAGGGCTCACGGCCGAGCGACGGGGACCCTCGTCGTCGATCTCCTCGACGTCCAGCGGGC
>DASSQF010000197.1:0-10907 GCA_035702685.1 Propionibacteriaceae bacterium | reverse complement strand
TGGCGCGACGTGATCTCGCGGAGCATGGCGTTGAAGCCCGGCTCCGGCGGTACGACGCCCATGTTCGCCGCCGCCGGCTCCGTGATCACCGCGGCGATCTCGTCGCCGCGCGCCGCGAAGACCTCACGCAGCGCGTGCGGGTCGTTGTACGGGACCACGAGCGTCTGTGCGGTCGCCGCCGCCGGGACGCCGGCCGAGCCCGGCAGACCGGCTGTCGCCACGCCGGACCCGGCCGCCGCCAGCAGCGCGTCCGAGTGGCCGTGGTAGCAGCCCGCGAACTTCACGATGACGTCACGCGCCGTCGCGCCGCGCGCCAGCCGTACCGCCGTCATGCACGCCTCGGTGCCTGTCGAGACGAACCGCACCTTCTCGGCGAGGGGAACCCGGTCGCGCACGAGCTCCGCGAGCTCGGCCTCGGCCAGCGTCGGCGCGCCGAACGAGAGCCCGCGGCCCGCCGCGGCGCGTACGGCCTCGACGACGTCGGGCTGGGCGTGCCCCAGCAGGGCGGGGCCCCAGGAGCCGACGAGATCGACGTACTGGCGGTCGTCGACGTCGTACACGTACGGCCCCTCGGCCCGCGTGACGAAGACCGGCGTGCCCCCGACGGCGCCGAACGCACGTACCGGGCTCGACACGCCGCCGGGGATGACCGCCCGCGCCCGCTCGAATGCGGAGTCGTTGCCGCTCATCGCAGCCACCCCTCGAGCTCCAGCGCCGCGTACGTGAGCACGACCTGCGCGCCCGCCCGCACGATCGACGTCACCGACTCGGTGAATGCCGCCTGCCGGTCGATCCAGCCCCTCTCGGCCGCCGCCGCGATCATCGCGTACTCCCCCGACACCTGGTACGCCGCCACTGGCACCCGGCTCTCCGCCGCGACGTCCGAGATGATGTCGAGGTACGGACCGGCCGGCTTGACCATGACGATGTCCGCGCCCTCGGTCTCGTCGAGCCACACCTCGTACGCCCCCTCGCGCCGGTTCCCCGGATCCTGCTGGTACGTCTTGCGGTCGCCCACGAGCGAGGAGCCGACGGCCTCGCGGAAGGGGCCGAAGAAGGCCGACGCGTACTTCGCGGAGTACGCCAGGATGCCGATCTCCCCGTAGCCCGCGGCGTCGAGCCCCTGGCGGATCGCCGCGACCTGGCCGTCCATCATCCCCGACGGGCTGACGAAGTCGGCTCCCGCAGCGGCCTGGGAGAGGGCCTGCTGCACGTACAGGGCGACCGTCGCGTCGTTGTCCACGGCACCTGAGGCGTCGAGGACACCGCAGTGCCCGTGGTCGGTGAACTCGTCGAGGCAGGTGTCCGCGAAGACGGGGAGGTCGTCGCCGACCTCGGCAGCGACCGCGGTGATCGCCCGGTTGAGGATGCCGTCCGGGGCCCACGCTCCGGAGCCGGTCGCGTCCTTGTCCTCGGGCTTGGGGACGCCGAACAGCATGATGCCGCCCAGCCCCGCCTGTGCGGCCCGCTGTGCCTCCGCACGTACGGAGTCGAGCGTGTGCTGGACGACACCGGGCAGCGAGGAGATCGGCCGTGGCTCGTCGAGTCCGTCGGCCACGAACACGGGGAGGATGAGCTGCCCCGGCGAGACGCGGGTCTCCCGGACGAGCCGTCGCAGCGCCGGTGTCCGGCGCAGGCGGCGGGGCCTGATCTCGGTCATGACTCTTCTCCGTTCGACGTCGCCGCGGCGAGCGCGCCCACCACGGCATCCCTCATGGCCGGCGCGTCCGGCCTGGTGGCGACCGCGCCGACGCGCAGGCCCACCTCACGACACACGACCGCGGCGGACTCCCCCATCGCTACCGCGACCGGGCCGGGAAGGCCGCACCCGTCCACTGCGGAGCGTGCCACCGACCCGGCCGTGACGACGAGCGCGTCGGACCGCGGCCAGGCGGCCAGCAGGTCGTCGCTGGGCGCCTCCGCAACCGTCCGGTACACGTCGACGAGGGTGACGTGCCAGCCGTTGGCTTCGAGGCTTGCGGCAGGTTCGACGGAGCGTTGTACGGGACCGGGCAGGAGCGCGCGTCCCGGCCCCTCCCTCAGCTCAGCGGCCAGGGCGGCACCGCCGCCGTGGGCGACGAGGTCCACGGGGAACCCTGCCGCGACCAGGGAGGACGCGGTCGCCGGGCCGACGGCGGCGATGCGGGCGCCTGATGGAAGCGCGTGTCCGCGGATCAGCCCGGCGGTCGCCGCCGAGGTGACGACGAGCCAGTCGAAACCCTCGTCCCAGGCCGTGCCGAGGTCTGTCGCCTCCAGCGGCTCGATGCGAGTGAAGGAGGCGGTCACCACCTCCGCGCCGGCCCGTACGAGCAGGTCGGGCAGACCCTCGGGCGCCCGGTCCGGCACGATGACCCGGCGTCCCGCGAGCGGCCGCGGGCCCGCGCCGAGGTCGACGATCGCGCCGGCGCCACGGGCGAGCAGCGCCTGGGCCAGGGCGTGCCCGAGCCCTGCGGCGGCCTCGGGTGCGAGAGGGCTGGACCCCGACTCCTCGAGCTGCGTCGTGCCGTCCGTGGCGACGACGCGCGCGGTGAGGGCGAGCGTGTCGGCCTCGACGTGGCCGTACGCGGCGACCGGAGCGGCGCAGCCGGCCTCCAGCTCCTCGAGGACGGCTCGCTCCGCGAGTGCTGCCAGCCGTGACGGGGCGTGGTCGATCGCGGCCAGGGCCTCGACGAGCTCTGCGGGAGCGTCAGCGCGGCACTCCACGGCGAGAGCGCCCTGCGCGGGCGCGGGCAGGAAGTCCGAAGGGTCGAACAGCTCGCTGATCCGGCCCTCCAGCCCGAGACGGCGCAGGCCCGCCGCCGCCAGCACGACCGCGTCGAGGTCGGAGCTCGTACGGGCGAGGCGGGTCTCGACGTTGCCGCGGATCTCGACGATCCGCAGATCGGGCCGCAGCGCGAGCAGCTGCGCGGCCCGGCGGGGCGAGCCCGTACCCACCGTCGCGCCCGCCGGCAGGTCCGCGAGCCTCAGACCGGCACGGCTGCACAGCGCGTCCGCCGGGTCCTCGCGCTCCGGCACCGCGCCGAGCACGAGTCCGGGCGCGGCGGCGGTGGGGAGATCCTTGAAGGAGTGCACGGCGATGTCCGCGGTGCCGAGGAGCACTGCCTCCCGCACCGCCCCGACGAACACGCCTGTCCCGCCGAGTGCCGCCAGCGGGGCGCCGCTCAGGTCGCCGTGCGTGGTGATCCGGACGAGCTCGACATCGTGACCCAGCGCGCGCAGCGCGTCGGCGACGAGCCCCGACTGCGTCCAGGCGAGGGTGGAACCACGTGTGGCGAGTCGGATCCTCATGCCACCACGGGCGAGAGCCCGGGGACGGTCGCCTTGTCGCCGCGGGGGTTCGAGCAGCAGGCACCCGCACAGAGCTGGCCGGGCGCGGGCTCGGCGGAGCCGGTACGGAGCTCCGTGGCGACCCGGTCGGCGAGAGCGGCGATGAAGGCCGGGTGGGTACCGACGGTCGGGGTACGGACGAGTCGGATCCCGACCTCCTTCGCCGTCGCCTGGGCCTCGGTGTCGAGGTCCCAGATGACCTCCACGTGGTCGCTGAGGAAGCCGATCGGCACCACGACGACGTCAGTGACCTCGTCCTCGGCGAGCGCCATGAGCGTGTCGTTGACGTCGGGCTCGAGCCAGGGCACGGAGGGGGGTCCGCTGCGCGACTGGTACACGAGGTGCCAGCCGAGCTGCTCCCCCGCCACCGCGGACAGGCGTGCGGCGACGCCGTCGGCGACGAGGAGGTGCTGACGTACGTACGCGCCGCCGTCCGGTCCCGCCGTACGTGCCGTGCTCTCGGGGATGGAGTGGGTCGTGAACACCAGCGCGGTGGACGGGGCCGCCAGGTCGAGGTCCGACGGCAGGGCCTCCTGCGCCAGGCTCGCGACGGCGTCCGCGAAGGCGGGCAGGTCGTAGAAGGGCGGCAGCTTCCGTACGTCGAGATCCAGTCCCGTCGTCTCCAGCGCGATGCCGAGGTCCTCCCGGTACTGGCGGCAGCTCGAGTAGCCGGAGTAGGCCGCGGTGGCCACGGCGAGGATGCGCCGGTGCCCCTGAGCCGCCAGGTCCGCGAGCACGTCCGGCACGTACGGCGGCGAGTTGCGGTTCGCGAGCACGACGGGCAGGTCCACGTCACGCTGCGCGAGCGCGTCCGCGAGAGCCGCCGTGAACGCCCGGTTCTGAGCGTTGATCGGGCTCACGCCGCCCAGCTTCAGGTAGTGCTGGCCGACCTCGAGCAGGCGCTCCTTCGGGATGCCGCGGTCGGCCGTGACCCGCTCGAGGAAGGGGACGACCTCGTCGACATGCTCCGGTCCGCCGAAGCCCACGACGACGAGCGCGTCGTAGGCGAGGCTCATCGCAGGACCCGCGGCAGGTCGGCGGGCTCGACCCGGTGGCCGGTGAAGAACGGGGTCTCCACCCGTACGTGGCGGCGCGCCTCGGCGCTGCGCAGGTGCCGCATGAGGTCGGTGAGGTCGACGAGCTCGTCGGCCTCGAGGGCCAGGAGCCACTCGTAGTCGCCGAGCGCGAACGCCGCGACCGTGTTGGCCTGCACCTGCGGGTAGTCCCGGCCCATCAGGCCGTGCTCGGCGAGCATGTCGCGCCGCTCGGCCTCGGGGAGCAGGTACCACTCGTACGAGCGGACGAACGGGTACACGGTGAGCCACCGCTTCGGGGCGGCGCCGGCCATGAAGGCGGGGGCGTGCTCCTTGCTGAACTCGGCCTCGCGGTGTACGCCGAACGCGGTCCACACGAGCTCGGCGGAGCCGGCGAGGACGTCGCGGGCGAGCGTGCGGACGGCATCCTGGAGCGCCTCGGGGGACGACCCGACGAGCCAGACGAGCAGGTCTGCCGAGGCGGGCATCGCGGCCACGTCGTACATCCCCCGCAGGGTGACGCCCTGACGGCTGAGGTCCTCGGCGAAGCTCTCCGCGGCGGCCGCGACGTTCTCGGGAGCGGGGCTCCGACGCCCCAGGGCCACGTAGCAGGTGTAGTGGATCGTGTCAGGCATGCTCACCTCTCGGAAGGTACGGAGTCGACCGTACTCGCGGACGGGACCGACGTCTGGGCAGCGTCCAGAGCGAGGGCGGCCTGGCGACGCCCGTCGGCGATGCAGTCGGGGATGCCCACGCCCCGTACGGCCGAGCCCGCGACGCGCCACGTCGGCAGGTCGGCGAGCGCGCGCTCGACGGTCGCGACCCTGTCGAGGTGGCCGACGGTGTACACGGGCATGGCGGAGCGCCAGCGGGTCACCCGGGTCACGACCGGGTCTGTACGAACGCCCATGACGTCGGCGAGGTGCGCCGTGACACGAGCGACGAGCTCGTCGTCGGGGGCGAGCGCCACGGGCCCGAGCCGCTGGGGAACGAAGGCCCGGATGAGCACGAGGTCGTCCGGCGCGCGGCCCTCCCACTTGGAGGAGCTGATCGTGACGCCGCTGATGGGGGCCGCCTCGCCCTCGAGCCAGCCCTGCCCGGTGGGTGGCTCGGGGAACGCGGACACCGGGTAGACGAGGTTGACGACGGTCGACGTCGCGAGCGGAACGGCATCCAGGGCCACGGAGGCCTCGGGGGCCACGTCGGCCAGGAGCCGCGCGGAGGTCGCCACGCCCGCGGCGATGACCACGGCGTCGGCGCTGACCTGCTCTCCGCCGGCCAGGGTCGCTGTGACGCCGCCCGCACCGGTCGTGACGAGGCTCTCGACCGAGGAGCCTGTGCGCAGGGTGGCGCCGGCAGCCCGCAGCTGGTCGACGAGGGTGTCGACCAGGCTGCCGAGGCCGTCGCGCAGGGTGGCGAAGGGTGAGGAGGGCCCGCGGCTCGTGCTCCTCGCCTTCCGGCCTTGGGCGAGCGCGGCCAGCAGGAGGCTGCGGTGCGCGGTCTCGTCGGCGCGCAGCGACGGCAGGACGGCGTCGAGGCTGAGGTCGTCGACGCTGGCGCCGTAGATGCCGCCGACCATCGGGTCGGCGAAGCGGCGGACGATGCCCGCCCCGAGCCGCTTACGCAGCAGCGTGCCGATCGCCTCGTCGCGACCCGGGGTCAGCTGGCGCGGAAGCACGAGGTCGAGCGCCGCCCGTACCTTGTCCAGCGGCGAGAGGATCCGCGTCGTGACGAACGGCCACAGGCGCGTCGGCAGGACCATGCCCATCCCCTGGGGCAGCGGCCGCAGCCGGCCGCGGGCGCGCAGCGACACCGAGCGGGCGCCGCGGATGCGGATCAGCTGGTCCTCGAGGCCGAGCTCCTTGACGAGCTGGACCCCGGCCGGCCGGTACGAGACGAACGAGTCCGGGCCGTGCTCGTACAGGACCCCACCGTCGTGCTCGGTCCAGAGCTTCCCACCCAGCCGGTCGCTCGCCTCGAGGAGGACGACCTCGACGGGCTCGTCACGACGGACGGCCTCCCAGGCAGCCGCGAGCCCCGTGATGCCGCCGCCGACGACGAGCAGCCTCACGCGCCGGCCTTGGGGACGTACGGGCAGAGCGGGTCGGACTCGAGGGCGTTGCCGGTCCATGCGTACGCACGGGCGCGCGACCCGCCGCACCAGTCGTGGTACTCGCAGCGGCCGCAGCGGCCCAGGAACGTGTCGGGATCGCGCAGCGAGCGCATGAGCGGGTCGTCGCGGTACAGCGAGACGAGCGACGACTCCTTGACGTTGCCGACGCTCAGCGGGAGGAAGCCGGACGGCGTGACGTCGCCCATGTTGGACACGAACACGATGCCGTTGCCGTCGCGGATGCCGAACGCCCTCGACATCGGGTGCGCCTCGACCTCCTCGCGCGTCTTCCCGGCGCGGAGCAGCGCGGAGGCGCCCAGGCGCCGGTAGTGCATGGCCTCGGTCGTCTTCACCCGGAACGGTGCGTCGCGGCCCACGCGCTGCGCCCAGAGCAGCACCTTCTCCGCCTCGCCGGGACTCAGCTCGGTGAGCTCGGAGCCGCGGCCGATCGAGATGAGGAAGAAGAGGCTCCACTGCATGAGGGTGTGGCCGCGCAGCAGCTCGTACGTGGCGGCCAGGTCGGCCGCGGTCGTCTCCGTGACAAGGGTGTTCACCTGGACCGGCAGGCCCACCTCGGCGGCCAGGTCGAGGGCGGCGAGCGTCGCGTCGAAGGTGCCGGGCACCATCCGTACCCCGTCGTGCAGCTCGGCCGTCGAGCCGTCGAGGGACAGCGAGATCGCCTGGATGCCAGCGGCCTTCATCCACTCCATGCGCTCGCGGGTGAGGAGCGGGGTCACGGCCGGGGCCAGGGACACGCCGATGCCGCGAGCGGTGGCTGCCTCGACGAGCTCGGCGAGGTCGGGACGCCGCAGCGGGTCGCCACCGGTCATGACGATGTGCGGGAGGGGCTCGCCCGGTCCGGCGAAGCCGGTGATGTCGTCGAGGAGGGCGATGGCCTGTGCGGTCGTCAGCTCGCCCGGAGCCGGGTCGGGCATCGCGGTCGCCCGGCAGTGGCGACAGGCGAGCCCGCACGCGGTGGTGAGCTCCCAGTAGACGATCATCGGCGCCGCGTCGTAGGCCCAGTTGACCGGCTTGACGGAGCCGATGCCATGGGCGGGACGTGTGGCGGTGTGGGTCATGCGCTCTCCTGCGGGATGGAGTGGACGAGCTCCACGAGCCTCGTGAGCACGTCCGGGTCTGTCGTGGGGGGCACGCCGTGCCCGAGGTTGACCACGTGCCCGGGGGCGACCTCGCCCTGCCGGCACACGTCGCGGACCGCCGCCTCGAGCACGTCCCAGTCGGCGGAGAGCAGCTCCGGGTCGAGGTTGCCCTGAAGCGGCACACGGTGGCCGAGCCGGGCGCTGGCCTCGGCCAGGCCGATGTCGGTCGCGACGCCGACGACGTCAGCCCCTGCGGTGTACATGTCGACGAGGAGGTCGCGCGTCTGCGTCCCGAAGTGGATCCGGGGCAGGCCGAGGTCGGCGACGCCGGCCAGCACCATCGCCGAGTACGGCCGGACGACGGAGCGGTACGTGGCGGCGTCGAGCCGGCCCGCCCACGAGTCGAACAGCTGCAGCGCCTGGACGCCGGCCTCGGCCTGGGCGCGCAGGAAGGCGGTGGTCGTCGCGGCGACCCACTCCAGCAGGCGCCGCCAGGTCTCGGGCTCCTCCGCGAGCAGGGCACGGGTGCGCGGCAGGTCCCGGTCGGGACCGCCTTCGACGAGGTACGACGCCACGGTGAAGGGCGCGCCGGCGAAGCCGATGAGCGGTACGTGGCCGAGCTCTGCCACAGAGAGCCGTACGGCCTCACGGATGGGCTCGAGAGCCGCCGGGTCGAGCTCGGGGAGCCGCTCGACGTCAGCGAGGCTCCGGATCGGGTCGGCGACGACGGGACCCACCCCGGGCACGATCTCCACGCCGACACCCGCGAGGCGCACCGGCACGACGATGTCGGAGAAGAAGATGCCCGCGTCGACGTGGTGGCGCCGTACGGGCTGGCAGGTGATCTCCGCGGCGAGCTCAGGAGTGAGGCACGCGTCGAGCATGGCGGTGCCGGCGCGAGCAGCCCTGTACTCGGGGAGGGAGCGGCCCGCCTGCCGCATGAACCACACGGGCCGGTGCGCGGGCCTTGCTCCGCGGTACGCCGCGATGAGCGGCGCCGTGTCGAGCGCCGACTCGGTCAACCCTCGACCTCGACGTCGATGCCGAACAGCGTGTGCAGCGCCTGCTGGTAGTCGGCGAGCTCGCCGGTACGGGCGAACTCCGCCGCGCGCAGCGACGGCGCGTGGAGGAGGGAGTTCGAGACGCGGCGGAGGGAGCGGGCGACGGCCTCGGCGGTCTCCGGGTCGTACCGGCGCCTCGCCACCTCGATCTCCTTCTCGATGAACTGGCTCACGTGCGCGCGCATCGCCGTGACGGCGGGCGTCGCGACGCGTCCCGACTCGAGGTGCAGGTACGCCTCGACGCCCCGGCTCACGAGCTCGCGGGCCTCGAGCACCGCGGTCCCCTGGTCCGCCGGCGCGTGCGCACCGATCTCCTCGAGGTCGATGAGGTCCACGCCGAGCAGGTCGGCCGCATCGGGCGACACGTCCCCGGAGAGGGAGAGGTCGAGGATCGGCAGCAGCGGCCGGTCGTCGCGGGCGAGCAGGAGCAGGTCCCGGCCGAGCGTGGGGTCACCCGACGACCCGCTGCACGTGACGATGAGGTCGGTGCGACGTACGGCTGCGGCGAGGTCGGTCACGGGGTCCACCGGGTGGGACTCGGCGAACGCGTCAGCGCGGCCGGTCGGCGAGTACACGTCGATGTCCACGCAGCCGCGTCTCCCGAGCGCCGCCGTGACGACGCGGGCGTAGCTTCCCGTACCCACCACGAGGGCGCGACGTCCCGCGAGCGGGAAGTGGCGCTGCTCGACGAGGTCGAGGCCGACGCCGGCGACCGAGCGTCCGGCGGCTCCGAGGTCCGTCTCGCTGACGACGGCCTTCGCGGTGGTCAGCGCGGCGTGGAACAGCCGGTGAAGAGTGGCGGTGGCATGGTCCGCGTCGGAGGAGATCGCGGCCCGTACCTGCCCGATGATCTCCGCCTCACCGACCACCATGGAGTCCAGCCCAGAGGCCACCTCGAGCAGGTGCTCGACGGCGGACTGGCCGACGTACACCTCGAACTGGTCGGCGAGGTCGGTGCGCTCGGGCGGCAGCGCCTCCCGTACCGCGTCAACGGCGGAGTCGACCACACCGTGGAAGGACGGGCCGTCGAGGTACAGCTCGAACCGGTTGCAGGTGCTCAGCAGGACCCAGCCGTCAACAGCGGCGCAGGTCGCCAGCCGCGCCTCGACGGCGTCGGCAGCGACCCCGACACGAGCGAGGTCGTCCGGCGAAGCGAGGTGGTGACTGAGGCCCACTGCTGTTACCGGCACGAAAGGCAGGGTAGTCCAGCATTCTTTCAACTCTCGCATCCGTCCCTGAGGGCCAGATGTGGGTGGGTAAAGCGAACGCTATGGTCCCGCTAAGGGCTGCGTCGGGCTGTCCGGTGCCTGCCAGGGACGGGACTGCAGCCTCAGTGCCGGGCGAGCGCCGCCTCGATCCTCGCCTTGAGCGCGGGCTTCGGAAGGGCACCCACGATGGTGTCGACGACGGACGAGTTGTCGATGAGCAGCAGCATGGGGATGCTGCGGGCGTCGTACCGGCGAGCGATCGCCGGCGAGGTGTCGACGTCGACCTTGACCACCTTGAGGCGGCCGGCCAGGTCACGGCTCAGCGACTCCAGCACCGGCGCGATCGCCTTGCACGGCGGACACCACGTGGCCCAGAGGTCCACGACGACAAGGGACTTCGACCGTACGGCCTCGTCGAAGTCGTCGTCGCCGGCGTTGACGAGCCACGGCAGGTCGGCGCCGCACGAGGCGCATCGGGGCAGTCCCGCGGACGCCACGGGAAGGCGGTTCTTCGTGCCGCAGGCCGGGCACGCGACGACGGGATCGGGCACAGGTCGATCCTATGCGGCGAGTCCGGCGCAAGATGGATAGGCGGGACGGTTCTGGGTACTAGCGTTCCGACATCACGAGAGGACCCGCATGGCCACCTATTCCGACACCGAGGACGTCTACCAGGACGCGCCGTCGGACGCGATCCACCAGGGCAGCGAGATCGAGATCGACACGACCAAGCTCCCCGAGGACGAGGTCATGCCCGCCACCTTCAACCCGGGCAAGACGTACGCCGTGGACCCCGACGTCTCCCGCGACGGCCTTCCGACGTCGTCCTGACAGACTCGAGGAGAGAACCCGTTCGCTCGGGGACACACTCTGAGCTGCCCCCGCGCATCGCAGCGCCGGCTCAGGTCCACAGGCCACCAGGGGCGAACACCTCGTCGACGAGCTCGTCGAACCAGCCGGCCTCCCGAGCCAGGTCGAGCACTGTGTACCGCGAGCGGTAGTACATGGCCTTCGGGAACGTGGCCCGCACATCGTCCGCTGTCAGCCCGATGTCCTCCGGGGTG
>DASSQF010000196.1:0-9597 GCA_035702685.1 Propionibacteriaceae bacterium | reverse complement strand
ACAGCTGGACCGTCTCCACCCACTCGGGCGCACCCGCCGGCAGCCGCTTCTGGTGCACCTTGTCGCCCGCCAGGCCCGTGGGGAAGCGGTGCAGCATGCACGGCCGCTCGCGGAGGGCACGGACGATGCCGTCCCCGACCGAGAGGTAGTACTGGGCGACGTCGAGCTTCGTCCAGCCGTGCTCGGGGAAATAGACGCGGTCGGGGCTGGACAGCCGGACCGTGCGCTCCCCGACCGTCAGCTCGACCGCGTCGTCAGACATGTGCGGTGACCACGTCCGGCTCGTCGACCTCGACCCGGGCGGGGAGGGTCGCCACGAGGCCCACCATCGCGATCGCGGCCGCTGCGCAGATGCCGAAGGCCCAATGCAGGCCCGTGAGGTAGGCGGCGGTCGCTCCGGCGCCGTGCCCGGCCGCAGCGCCCGCCTGCGAGGTCAGGACCACGACGGCCAGGGCCGTGCCGAGAGCGCCCGCCACCTGCTGCGTTGCGCCCAGGAGCGACGAGCCGTGCGAGTACAGGTGGGACGGGAGCGAGCCGAGGCTCATCGTGAACATCGGCGTGAACAGGGCGGCGAGGCCCAGGGACAGCACGACGTGGGCCACGAGCACCATCCAGTACGGGGTCGTCCCGTCCATCAGCGCGAAGGCGGCGAGCGCCAGCACGGCGGCGACCCCGCCGGGCAGCATGAGGACTCGGGCGCCCAGCCGGTCGTAGATGCGCCCGATCGTCGGTCCCAGCAGACCCATCGCGAGGCCGCCCGGCATCACGAGCAGGCCCGTCGCCAGAGGCGTCATGTGGCGAGCATGCTGCAGGTACAGCTGGAGCAGCAACATCGACCCGATCATCGCGCCGAACGCGATCGCCATAGCGCTGAGGCTCACCGAGTAGACCCTCGTACGCAGTGTCCGGAGATCCAGAAGCGGCCGGTCCGTACGCTGCAGCACGAGCTGGCGCCAGACGAACGCGGCGACCCCGAGAAGTCCGACGACCACCAGCACCACGACGGTCACGGAGGCGTGGCTCATCTGGCTCAGCCCGTACACGAGGGCGCCGAACCCGACGGCCGACAGTGCCGCGCTGAGCCAGTCGATCGGGGTGCTGCGCGTCTCCCCCACGTTCCCCAGTCGACGGCTGCCGACCACCGCGATCGTCACGGCGATGGGGAGGACGACGAGGAAGATCCAGCGCCACCCGAGGAACTGGAGCACGATGCCCGACACCGCGGGGCCGAGCGCCGGCGCCACCGACATCGCCAGGCTGACGAGACCCATGACCCGGCCGCGGTCCCGTGGCTCGACCACACGCATGAGCGTCGTCATGAGCAGCGGCATCATGACGGCGGTCGCGGACGCCTGGACGACGCGGGCGGCGACCAGCACCCCGAAGGACCAGGAGGCGGCGGCGAGCAGCGTCCCGACGCAGAACGTGATCATGGCGAGCGTGTACGCCTGCCTCGTCGTCACGCGCTGGAGGAACCAGCCGGTGATCGGGATGACCACGGCCATCGTCAGCATGAACGCCGTCGAGAGCCACTGCGCCGCAGACTCGTCGACCTGAAGGTCGACCATGAGGCGTGGGATCGCGTTCATCATGATCGTCTCGTTGAGGATGACGACGAACGCGGCTGCTACGAGCCAACGCAGGACCGACGAGCCGTTCGTGGAGGTCATCAGCACCCACCCTTCGGGGAATCGGTCGGGATCGAGGGTCGTGAGGGGAACCTACGCGCCCCCTCCGACATTCCCGGAAGGGTGCACCGGCCCTGACGAGACAGCCCCTGTCGCTGACTGCCCCGGTCGTCCAGGACCTCTGGACACAGCACCAGGGGCGGCCCCCTGCGGGACCGCCCCTGGTGGGAAGAGTGGTCTTACTCGGCGTCCGCCGTGGTGATGTTCACGACGCGACGGCCGCGCTTGGTGCCGAACTGCACCTGGCCGTCGGCGAGCGCGAACAGCGTGTCGTCGCCACCGCGGCCGACGTTGTCGCCCGGGTGGAAGTGGGTGCCGTGCTGGCGGACGATGATCTCGCCCACGCCGACGGTCTGGCCGCCGAAGCGCTTCACGCCGAGCCGCTGGGCGTTGGAGTCACGGCCGTTCTTCGAGGACGAGGCGCCCTTCTTGTGTGCCATGTGTCAACCCCTCACTTGATCCCGGTGACCTTGACCTGGGTGTACCGCTGACGGTGACCCTGGCGCTTCTTGTAGCCGGTCTTGTTCTTGAACTTGATGATGCGGATCTTCGGGCCCTTGGTCTCGCCGACGACCTCCGCGGTCACGGCGACCTTCCCGAGCTTGTCGGCGCCCGTCGTGACGTCATCGCCGTCGACGAGGAGGAGCGGGGTCAGGTTGACCACGTCACCCGCCTTGGCGTCGACCTTGTCGATCTCTACGACGTCGCCCACGGCAACCTTGTGCTGGCGTCCGCCACTGCGCACGATCGCGTACACGCCTGACCTACTCTCTTCTTCGCTTCTGTGTGGAGCCTGCGCACTGCGCGTCCCCTCAGCTGCCGTCCGCCGCGAACATGTCGGGCAGGGCACCGAAGGGCAATGCTACGTGGCCGGGTGAGAAGGGGTCAAACCCGGCCACGTCGTCACCTGCGGCGCCGCCTGTCGCCGCCGTCGGCAGGGGCCTGCGTGTCGACCGGCTCGTCGTGGCGGTGGTAGCCGCGACCGTGGCAGGCCTCGCAGGTCTCGGTGAAGGCCTCGGCGAGACCCGTACCGATCTTCTTCCGGGTCATCTGCACGAGCCCCAGCGAGGTGACCTCGGCGACCTGGTGGCGCGTACGGTCGCGGCCCAGGCACTCGACGAGGCGTCGCAGCAGGAGCTCGCGGTTGCTGGGAAGGACCATGTCGATGAAGTCGATGACGATGATGCCGCCGATGTCGCGCAGCCTCAGCTGCCGCACGATCTCCTCGGCCGCCTCCAGGTTGTTCGCGGTGACGGTCGCCTCGAGGTTGCCGCCGGACCCGGTGAACTTGCCGGTGTTGACGTCGATGACGGTCATCGCCTCGGTGCGGTCGATGATGAGCGACCCGCCCGAGGGCAGGAAGACCTTCCGTTCGAGTGCCTTCGCGATCTGCTCATCGATGCGGTGCTTCGCGAACAGGTCGCCGTCGGCGTCGTGGTTCCACTGCTTCACGCGGTCGGCGAGGTGGGGCGCGACGTGGTTCACGTAGGCGGACACCGTGTCGTACGCGTCGTCCTGGGCGCCGTTCCCGTCGACGACGAGCGAGGTGAAGTCCTCGGTGAACAGGTCGCGCACGATCCGTACGGTCAGGTCGGGCTCGCCGTACAGCAGCTGCGGGGCCGAGCCCTGCTTGACCTTCTTCTCGATGGCCTCCCACTGCGCCTTGAGCCGCGTGATGTCGCGGACGAGCTCCTCCTCGCTCACGCCCTCGGCCGCGGTGCGAATGATGACGGAGGCGTCGTCGGCGACGAGATCGCCGAGGATCTCCTTGAGGCGGTTCCGCTCCTGCTCCGGGAGCTTGCGGGAGATGCCCGACAGGTGGCCGCCCGGCGCGTACACGAGATAGCGCCCGGGCAGCGAGATGTGGGCCGTGAGGCGTGCGCCCTTCGCGCCGACCGGGTCCTTGGTGACCTGGACGAGGACGCTCTGCCCGGACGAGAACACCTTCTCGACCTGGCGGCTCTGTCCCTCGGGACCGAACGTGTCCCAGTCCACCTCACCCGCGTACAGAACGGCGTTGCGGCCGCGGCCGATGTCGACGAAGGCCGCCTCCATGCTCGGCAGGACGTTCTGCACCTTGCCCAGGTACACGTTCCCGATGAGCGACGTGGCGGAAGCGCGGTCGACGTAGTGCTCGACGAGCACCCCGTCCTCGAGGACGGCGATCTGGCTCAGGTCCTCGGCCTGCCGGACGAGCATGACCCGCTCCACGGACTCGCGACGTGCGAGGAACTCGGCCTCGGAGAGGATGGGCGCACGACGGCGACCGGCGGCGCGCCCTTCGCGACGCCGCTGCCTCTTGGCCTCCATGCGGGTGGAGCCCTCGATGCCGGTCACCTCGTCGACCGGCGAGCCGGGACGACGGCGGGTACGGGGCTCACGGACGCGCACGACGACCTCGCTGGGGTCGTCCTCGGCGGCTGCCGTGTCCTCACCCCGACGGCGACGACGGCGGCGACGGCGGCTGCTCGCGGTGCTGGGCTCCTCGCCCTCCACGGCGGCGGCCTCCTCACCCTCGGCCTCGACGGTCTCCGCCTCGGTCTCAGCCTCGGCCTCCACCTCGGACTGGTCGTCGACAAGTGCGTCAGCCTCGTCCGGACCACGGCGACGGCGGCGTCCCCCGCGGCGGCGGCGACGCCGGCGCGGCACGTCCGTACCTTCGGCCTCCTCGGCGCCCTCCTCGTCGAGAAGGTCGTCCTCGGATCCCTCGTCCTCGACGATCTCACCCTCGTCGGCGGCCTCGTCCTCGCCCGCAGCGAGCTCCTCGTCCGTCTCCTCGGTCTGCTCCGTCAGGGTGTCCTCGTCGGCGCTCTCGGCCGCGGGAGCGGAGAGGGCGGCCGTGATGGCGGCAAGGTCGATGGGGGCGGGAGCTCCGGCAGGACGCGTCGAGGCCCGACGACGCCGGGGGGCGCGGGTGCCCTCGAGGGCGACGAGGGCCTGCGTGAGCGGGTCGACGTCTGCGGTGGGGGCAGGCTCGGAGACGGGCTCGGGAGACGTCGTCTCCGCTGCCGGGCCCTCCGGCGTGGCCTGAGCGGTGCGCCTCGTCGTGCGCTCCGACGGCTCCATGACGACAGGCTCGGGGGTCGCGGCGGGTGCGGGCGAGGGCTGTGCCGCTTGGTCGTCGATCGCAGCCGCGGGACGCGACTTCGCGCGGGACCGGCGGGCCCGTGGCGGAGCGGCCGGTGCGTCCGAGGTCGTCGTGCTGCCGGGGACGTCGCCCTGTTCGACGAGCGGCACCGCTGGTACGGCGTCAGCGGGAGCGGGCGCCTCTACCTCAGCCACCGCGGACGGGACGGCGGCAGGTGGGCCGGCGGGTCGGGACGAGGCGCGGCGACGGCGCGGCGCCTTCGGAGCGGTCTCCTGTGAGTCTGTCGGCGGTACGTCAACCGTGTCATCGAGCATGTCTGCTCCATTCACCGGCACCGGGACGCGGCGCCGGAATCGGCGGCGAGGCTGCGGGAGGGTGTCCGACGGCCACGCACGAAGTCTTCTGGTTCGACGGACGCCACCGCGCGGCCGCCGCGGTCAGTCCCCCGGAGAACCAGGAGCACGTCGCGGTCACGCTGCGAAGCGATGTCCATCACTGGTGGACGTCTGGATGGCGTCCTGCCGGGGCCAGTATCGCACAGTCCTCCGCACCTCCGGCGCAACGCCGCTCGCGCCTCAGACGAGCGGGTCGGTGATGCGGCCGTCGACCAGCGGGCCCTGCTCGAGGCGCGTGATGAGCGGCGGCTGGTCCGTCGCCAGCCGAGTCTCCACGGTGCGGAGCGCGGTCACCACGTCGTCCGGCCGCACGAGCGGTGTGCCGTGGAGGCTGACGAGGGAGAGCCGCAGGCCGTCGAGCACCGTGAGCTCCAGCACCGCGGCGCGCGCGTCGAACGTCCGGAGCCCCGCCTTCGTCATCCGCGTGACCTCGACCGAGTCACGCGCGAGGAACGCGTCGACCGCTGAACGCAGATCGTCCGGGTCCCCCTCGACGAGGTCGATCTCCCAGCGCGAGGCCTGGAGCAGGTCCGTGAGGGAGGCGGGCTTCGCCTCGACCACCTCGAGGACGTCGAGCCCCGGCGGAAGCGCCTCGTCGAGCGCCTCGCGGACGACCGTCGGGTCGCACACGGCGGCGAGGGCGATCTCCAGGTACTCGGCCTCCGTCGCAGCCCCGGTGGGCGAGGCGTTCGCGTACGAGATCCGCAGGTGCGGGTTGAACCCCGACGAGTACGCCATCGGCACCTGGGCCCGGACGAGCGCACGCTCGAAGGCACGGCAGAAGTCACGGTGCGAGGTGAACCGTGCCCGGCCCCGCTTCGCGTACCGCACCCTCAGGCGCTGTACCGGAGGCGGCTGCTGCTCGGGCTGGGTCCTCGACACGGCGGACAGGATACCGACCGGAGCGGTGGCGGGCCTCCGCTCCGGTCGGCCGTCGCCCGGGCTACTTCATCGTGCCCTGGGAGACGGAGCCCTGGAGCTGGCGCTGGAAGATGACGTACACGACGAGCACGGGCGCCACCGTGATGACGACGGCGGCGAAGAGGGCACCGAAGTTCACGTCGTACCCGGCGGACGACGCGAACGCGGCGAGTCCCTGGCTCAGCACGTAGTTGTCGTGGTTCGTGTTGAGCGCGACGGGGAGGAGGAACTGGTTCCACAGGCCGAGGAAGTTCATGATCGCGACCGTGGCCAGGCCCGGCTTGGCCATGGGCAGCATGATCTGGAAGAACGTCCGCCACTCGTTCGCTCCGTCGATGGCCGCCGCCTCGCTGATCTCGTACGGCAGTGACCTGAAGAACGCGTAGAGGAAGAAGACCGTGAACGGCAGGGCGAAGGCCACGTACGTGACCACCAGGCCAGGGAGCGTGTTGAGGAGCCCGAAGTTCTGCAGGACGAAGAACAGCGGCACGATCGCCAGGAAGATCGGGATCATGAGCCCGCCGAGCATCATGTAGTAGATGATCCTGTTCCCGGGGAAGTCGAAGCGCGCCAGGATGTACGCGCACATCGAGCCCAGCAGCATGACGAGGATGAGCGCCGACCCGACGACGAAGACGGTGTTGAAGAAGAACGTGCCGATGCCGGCCGTCGTCCAGGCGCTCGAGTAGTTCTCGAAGGCGGCCCTGGCGGGGAGCTTGAACGGCGAGGCGAAGATCTCGCTGGTCGTCTTGAAGCTCGTCATGAGCGTCCACAGGAGCGGCAGGATGACGATGAGGGCCCAGATGGTCAGGACGACGTGGCTGGCTGCGGCGACCGAACGCTCTCCCGCGCTGAGCCTGGCGCGGGGAACTGTCGATGTCGTGATGCTCATGCGAGGGTGATCCTGTCCTTGCCGCCGCTGAGGCGGTTGACCGTGAAGACGATGGCGGCGAACAGCAGGGTCATGAGGCCCATGACGACGCCCATGGCGCACGCCACCCCGAACTCGCCCTTCTGGAAGGCGGTCGAGAGGAGCTCCTGGCTCATCGTCAGCGTGCTGTTCTGCGGACCGCCCTGGGGGTTGAGCGCCTGGGCATAGACGAACGCGTCGATCGCCATGATGCCGAGGTAGATGTACGCGGTCTGCACGTTCTCCCTGATGAGGGGAAGCGTGATGCTCCACGCTGTGCGCAGCCGTCCTGCCCCGTCGATGCGGGCGGCTTCGTAGATCTCCGCGGGGATGCCCTTGATCGCGGCGATGAACAGGACCATGTAGAACCCGACGAAGCCCCAGATGATGACGAACATCATGGTCGGCATGGCCGTACGGATGTTGCCGAGCCAGGGGAAGGACTTGAAGCCCGAGAGGCCGATGCCCGTGAGGACCCCATTCACGAGGCCGCTGCTCGGGTCGAAGATGAGGTTCCACATGATGCCGGTGATGATGGCGGGGACCGCGTACGGGAAGAACGAGATCACGCGGTAGAAGCCGGCGCCGCGGATCCCGCGGATCTGCCCGGTGCTGGCTCCCCCGACCGTGACCAGCGTGGCCAGGGCGAGGGACAGCACGATGATGATGAGCGGTACGACGACCGCCAGAAGCGCGTTGTTCCGCATCGCCTTCTGGAACGTGTCATCCGAAAGGATCTTCAGGTAGTTCGCGACACCGACCGGCTTGAAGTTCGGCGAGAACCCGCTCCAGTCCGTGAACGAGTAGCTCACCGCCTGGATCAGCGGGGAGACGACGAACGTGATGTACAGGGCCAGCGGAAGCCCCAGGAAGACGATGAACAGGGAGATCTTGTCGAACGTCAGGTTCCGCCGAAGCCTCCCCGCGCGGCGCGAAGCCGCGGGGGGAGGCGCGATCACCGTGGGCGGTGTCGGGGCCGGAGGGCCGTAGGCCGCAGCAGACATGTGCATACCTCCTGCGCCTACGTGGCGCCTCGAGCCGGTGGCTAGCTGACCTGGAGCTTCGGCTTGCTCGTATCGGCCGCTGCCTTGTCCACGATCCCCTGGAGCGCCTTCCGGGCGTCGTCGGCCGACATCTGCCCCTCGAGGAAGGAGTTCAAGACGACCAGGTTCTCCTTGTTGAGACCGTAGTACGAGATGAACTGCCAGCTGAAGGTGTTGTTGCCCGCCTTCGCGAGGAGGTCGCTCTGGGCCTTCAGCGCCGTCGACATGGCCGACTCCGCAGGAGCAGCGCCCTTGACGACCGTGAGGGCCAGACGCGTCGACGCGAAGTTGGTCGCCGCGTCCTTGCTCAGCATGGCGCGCAGCACCTCCTTGCCTCCGGCGACGTTCTTGCCCTTGCTCGGGACGATGAAGGGCTCGCCGGCCTCGGCGTGAAGGGAGCCCGCAGGCATCTTCGGCGAGGAGGTGACGGTGAGCTCGTTGATGCCCGTGAGCTGGAAGTCCGCCTTGGTCTGGGACTTCATCTCGTTCTCGATCCAGCCACCGGAGGGGTACAGGAGCGCCTCCTGGGCGTTCGACCACTGCGCCTGCGCCGCGGTGAACTGGGTGCCCGAGCCTCCCGGCTTCATGTAGCCGGCCTTGATGATGGCCTCGAGGCCCTTGAACGCTGCGACCACGGACGGCTGCGAGTAGCAGTCGGGCTTCAGGTTCTCGAAGTTCTTGCGGACGTCGTCGCCGCCCTCCATGATCGCGGACGCGATCAGGGTGGTCAGGTAGTAGGTGGCGGCCTCCTTGCCGAACAGCATGAGGTACTTGCCGGCCGCCTTCGCCTTCGCACCGAGGTCGAGCGCCTCCGCCCACGTCTTCGGCGGGGTCCAGTTGTTCGCCTTGAACAGAGAGGCGGAGTACCAGAACGCGTAGACGGTCATCGCGTAGTTCATCGCCGCGAGCTTGCCGTTGAACGTGCCCGACGCCTTGATGGCGCTGGCGAACACGCTGTCGGCGATCTTCGTACCCTCGTAGTTGTTCGCGTTGAGAACGCTGGTGAGGTCCTCGAGCTGGTCGACGATCGTCGACATGCCGATCTGCTGGGCGCCGGAGTTGTCGACGATGTCGGGCGGGTTGCCGCCGACGAACCGCGGCTGCAGCTCCTGCGCGATCTGGGTGGACGGCGAGACCTTGACCGTCACGCCCGGGAACTTCTTGGTGAGCTGGGCCCCTGCGAAGTCGACATAGTCGGTCTTGTAGCCGCCGTTGAAGATGACGGCGTCGATGGTGCCCGAAGCCGCGAGGCCGAACGGGTTGTCGGCGGAGCTCGCACCGGCGCTGGGCTTGGCGGATGACCCTGTCGTCCCCCCACCGGTCGCACATGACGCCAACGGGACCAAAGCTGCCGCGGCCAAGGAACCTGTGAGCAGGGTCCGTCGACCGAACGACGTGTTCTCCATCCGATTCTCCTCAGTTTGCTCCGGCCCCTGCCGAACAGCAGCGGGCCACCGGCGTCGAGTGGGCGAGACCGCCCCGTCGCGGCCGGCAGAGGTGATACCTCATGCGGCGGAATCTATCCCTGTGAATGTGGCTGGCAAGGAGGCTA
>DASSQF010000195.1:0-2133 GCA_035702685.1 Propionibacteriaceae bacterium | reverse complement strand
AGGAGCTCCTCAAGGGCGCACCCAGCGCGCGTCTCAACGTGGTCCGCGCGACCTCGTACGACGAGGCGCGGATGCGCTGCATCGCGGCTGTCGAGGCCGCTCGCGCCACCCCGGTCGACGGGCGTCACGACTGCCTGGTCGTCATGGGTGGCGACGGCATGATGCATCTCGGCCTCAACGCCGCCGCGGGGAGCGGAGTGCCGCTGGGACTCATCCCCGCAGGCACGGGGAACGACTTCTGCCGCGGCGTGGGAGTGCCCGCCTCGCCGGTCGCCGCGGCCAAGGTCATCGCGGACGGCCACACCCACGCCATCGACCTCACCCGGGTCTCCGGCGAGCTCGCCGACGGCTCCACGCAGCGATACGTCGGGTGCGTGGTGTCCACGGGCTACGACGCGCGGGTCAACAGGCGGACGAACGCCATGACCTACACTCTCGGCTCCCTCGGGTACGCGTACAGCGCGCTCGCGGAGCTCACACGGTTCGAGCCCCTCAGCTACCGCATCTCGATGGACGGAGTGCACCGTACGCAGACCGCGATGCTCATCGCGGTCGCCAACGCGGGGATCTTCGGGGGCGGCATGAGGATCGCGCCCGACTACTCCGTGACGGACGGGCTCCTCGACGTGACGATCATCCACCCGGTCAGCCGGCTCACGCTGCTGAGGCTGCTGCCCTCGATGTTCTCGGGGAAGTTCGTCTCCGACCCGGCGGTCGAGCGTGCCCGCGCGACGCACGTGACGATCGACGGCGACGCCCTGTACGGGATGGCGGACGGCGAGGCGCTCGGGCCGGTGCCCCTGCTCCTCGAAGCCGTGCCACGGGCGCTGACCGTGTACGTGCCCGCAGCGGTGGCCCTGCGGGGCTGAGCCTCAACGCTGGTCCTGGCGGGCGGAGACTGCCGGTGGGGTCACCACCCGTGGCGTAGCCTGACCAGCGATGTCCTCCACCATGACCGAGCTCGCCGCGTTCGCCGGGCGCTACACGTTCGACCTCGACGACTACCAGGTCGAGGCGTGCACCTCCGTGGAGGCCGGGTCCGGCGTCCTGGTCGCCGCGCCCACGGGTGCGGGCAAGACGGTCGTGGGCGAGTTCGCCGTCCACCTCGCGCTCGCCCAGGGCCGGAAGTGCTTCTACACGACGCCCATCAAGGCGCTGTCGAACCAGAAGTACCGCGACCTGGTCTCCGCGTACGGCAGCGACCGCATCGGGCTGCTCACCGGTGACGTGAGCATCAACTCCGAGGCCGACGTCGTCGTCATGACGACCGAGGTCCTGCGGAACATGATCTACGCGTCGTCGGCCACCCTCGCCAACCTGGGCTTCGTCGTCATGGACGAGGTCCACTACCTCGCGGACAGGTTCCGCGGGCCGGTGTGGGAGGAGGTCATCCTCGGCCTGGCCGAGTCCGTACAGGTCGTCGCGCTGTCGGCGACGGTGAGCAATGCCGAGGAGTTCGGCGACTGGCTGCGCGAGGTACGGGGCGCGGTCGATGTCGTCGTCAGCGAACGCCGGCCCGTACCGCTCTACCAGCACGTGCTCGCCGGGACGAGGCTCGTCGACCTCTTCGCGCACGAGGCACCCACCGCGACGCCGCTGCCGGGCGGCAGGGCGGACGTGAACCCGGAGCTGCTCACGCTCGCGCGCCAGGAGACGAGGCTCCGGGACGACGCGCGGCGCCCCCGAGGCCGGTCGGGCAAGGGCAAGGCCAGACCGATGCACGGCTCGGGCCAGTACGGCGGGGCCGCCCATGCCCGGTGGACGGAGGCGGGCCACTCGCTCGTGCCCCGCCGCTCACAGATGGTCACAGCCCTCGACCGCGAGGGCCTCCTTCCGGCGATCGTCTTCGTGTTCAGCAGGCAGGGCTGCGACAGCGCCGTCTCCCAGCTCATGGCCGACGGTGTACGGCTCACGAGTGCCGCCAACCGCCGCCGTCTCGTCGAGATAGCCGAGGAGCACACGCGCGGGTTCTCGGAGGAGGACCTGGTCGCCCTGCGGTACGACCGGTGGCTCATGGCGTTCCAGCGGGGCGTCGCCTCGCACCACGCCGGCCTGCTGCCGTCGCTCAAGGAGGCCGTCGAGGTCGCGTTCGCCGAGGGCCTCCTCAAGGTCGTCTTCGCGACGGAGACGCTG
>DASSQF010000194.1:0-5179 GCA_035702685.1 Propionibacteriaceae bacterium | reverse complement strand
AGGGACCCGAAGCTCGAGCTCGCCCGCGAGCTCGAGGCCGCTGCCCTCTCGGACGACTACTTCGTCTCCCGGAAGCTCTACCCGAACGTCGACTTCTACTCGGGCATCATCCTCAAGGCGATCGGTATCCCGATCGACATGTTCACCGTGATGTTCGCCATCGGCCGGATGCCGGGCTGGATCGCCAACTGGAAGGAGATCCACGACGACCCCTCCGCGCGGATCTACCGTCCGCGCCAGATCTACACTGGGCCCACGCCTCGTCCGTTCGTCGAGCGCAAGGACCGCCACCACGGCATCCGCTCCTGACCGTCCCGACGCGCATCCGGTCGAGAAGTCTCGGCCGGGTTGTGCACGCAGAAAGACTCCATGACTGACTCGCTCGACCATCCTCAGCCTGCCGGCTCGTTCACGTCCTTCCCGCTCTACTCGGCGCCCCTCGACCCCGAGGCGGTCCTCGCGCGGCTGACGACAGCCTTCACCGAGGAGAGCGTCGGGCGGGGACTGCCCACGAAGACGGGCGAGCCGACGATCGTCGTGACGCTCCACGGCGTACGGATCGTGGTGGCGCTGGCCGACTCGCCGGTCCCGGAGCAGGAGGCGACCCGGAACTGCCACCCGGCGTACTGGACGGACACGACGGCGGTGGACACCCACGTGGCGCATGCGGTCGTGCGGGCGGATGTCGTCGACCGCCCGGACGACTCGGCCCTCGAGCGGACGCTGGCGGCACACGTCACGGGGTCGCTCGTCGCGGCGAGCCTCGTCGAGGCGCCCGAGGCGGTCGCCCTGTACACGGCGTCAGCCGCGACGACGCTGCCCCCGGAGGTGGTCTCCGACATCATCCGCGCCGCGTACGCGGACCCCGACGACCCGCAGCTGCCGGTCGACATGTGGCTGTCCGTGTGGTCGTGGGGCAACGAGGTGACCGGGACGACGCTCGCAACGTTCGGCCTGCCCACGTTCGGCCACGCCGACCTCATGCTCGAGGCGACGCCGCTGGACCTCGCCGACTCGACGAACCTCCTGCTCGACATCGCCCGGTACGTGGTGACGACCGGCGCCCATCTGCATCCCGGTGACGAGCTCGGCCACGCCGAGCGCCGGATACGGCTGGAGGCGGCCATCAGCCCGAGCCACGGCGAGCCGGTCCTGGGGGTCCTGCTGTGAGCGTCACGTACTTCCGCGCCGACGACGGCGCCCCGCTCACTCCGGAGGAGGCCCTCCGCGCATGGGCCGCCGAGGCGTACACGATCCTCGTGGAGACCGCGTCCCACTACGGCCGCACCATCTCCCCCGAGCAGCTGTCACGCGCCGTGCAGGACAGGACCAACGTACGGTCGACCCAGCATCCGGCCTCGTGGCTCGGGCGAGTTCTCATGCTCGTCGTCCACCGCTGCGTCGCCACCGGGGAGCCGCCCCTCACGTCGCTCGTCATGAACCCGTCCACGGGCATGGTCGGTCCTGCGTACAGCGAGGTGCAGCGCGTCACCCGTCAGCCGAGCCTCAACGACATGGCGCGCGAGAAGGCAGCCGCTCAGGGGCGCCTGGACTCGTACCTCCGCTACGCCTCCGACACGCCCTCAGGCGCGCAGCCGCGGCTGGCCACGACGTTCGCACAGACGCGGGAGAAGGCGACGCGCACCGCGAGGGCTGCCGAAGCGCGCCGCCCGGCGGCTGCGCCTCCCAAGCCGGACGTGCCACTGACTCGGATCTGCCCGCGCTGCTTCCTCGAGACGCCCATCGACGGCGAGTGCCAGAACTGCGGCTGAGACGGAGTCCGCGAGGTCCTCGCGCGACGCCGTGACATGCCGGCGGTCCAGCGCATCGGTCCCGCTCACGCGCACACGTCTGGTGTCGCTGCAGTCGAGGTGAAGGACGACCGGGTGAACGAGGGGAACCGCCGGGCCAGGCTCGGCGGTCCTCCCTCCCCGTCGGTAGAAGCCGCCCTCCCCAAGCGGGCGTCTTCAGTGCGTGGTACAGACGATACATATCCCCACCGACAAGAATCTAGATCAAGTGCACATCAAGATCACGATTCCTTCCGCCTGGGGACTGCTTAACGTTTCAACCGGCCCACAGAGGCGCCCTCGACCTGAAATCCGCCGGGCGCGCATCCGTACCCTCGTGCGATCAGGCAGGATGCGGTCATGTCCCTCAGCGAAGCGCAGCCCCGTCCGACCCCTGCCCTCGAGGCGTTCATCGCCGGCCTTCCCAAGGCGGAGCTGCACGTCCACCACGTGGGGTCCGCGTCCCCCGCGATCGTCGCTGAGCTGGCGGCCCGTCACCCGGGACGCGTGCCCTCGGACCCGGAGGCGCTGGCCGACTACTTCACGTTCACGGACTTCGCGCACTTCGTCGACCTGTACCTCTCCGTGGTCGACCTCGTCCGGGCGCCCGAGGACATCTGGACCCTCACGCGCGGGATCGCAGAGGAGCTCGCGCGCCAGCAGGTCCGCTACGTAGAGCTGACGTGCTCGCCGGTGACGAACGTACGAGCGGGCGTCCCGATCGAGGCGTTCGTCGAGGCGATCGAGGACGTACGGGTCGGAGCGGAGCGGGACCTCGGCCTCACGATGCGCTGGATCTGGGACATCCCGGGCGAGCTCGGCCTCCCGGCCGGCGTCGAGACACTGGGGTACGCGCTCGAGCACGGCCCGTCGACGCTCATCGGCTTCGGCCTGGGGGGCCCCGAGATCGGCGTCCCACGGCCCCAGTTCGAGGAGGTCTTCGCCAGGGCGCGGGCGGCGGGTCTCCACTCCGTTCCTCACGCGGGCGAGACGACCGGCCCTCAGACCATCTGGGACGCGATCCGGCTCCTGGGCGCCGAGCGCATCGGTCACGGCACGTCGGCCGTGCAGGACCCGGAGCTGCTGGCGTACCTCGCCGAGCACAGCATCCCCGTGGAGGTCTCGCCCACCTCGAACATCGCCACGCGCGCGGTCGCCACGTACGGCGAGCACCCGCTCCGCGGCCTGGTGGAGGCCGGCGTCCCGGTGAGCATCAACTCCGACGACCCGCCGATGTTCTCCACGACGCTGACGACCGAGTACGGCGTCGCGGCGGTCCTGCTCGACCTCGACGAGACGGGCCTCGCGGACCTCGCCGTCGCCGCGGTGGACCACAGCTTCGCGCCCCCGGAGGTCAAGACCGCCGTGCGCGAGGAGATCCGGCGGTACGCCGCGCAGCCGACGCGCTGAGAACGCCACGGTTCGGTGGCGGACCTGCCGGGTACGGTCACGGCATGGTGAGTCATGCCGTCCACGACTGGTCCCTTCATCGCACGCTCGGCCGTTTCGTCTCGGTCCACGCGAACCCGCCGGGGGCGTCCGGCGGGATGCGCCCCCAGGACGCGGACGAAGGAGCGCTGAGCCTGCTGGACCTGCCGGCCGAGCTCGCAGCACGCGGGTACGACACGGTCCAGCTCTGCCACTTCCACCTCCCGAGCCGCGACCGGTCGTACCTCGACGAGCTGCGCTCGTCCCTCAGCGGCGCCGGCGTCGTGCTCGATGCCCTCCTCGTCGACTCCGGGGACCTCGTGGACCTCGCGGAGGCCGAGATCCACGAGAGGTGGATCGCCGGCTGGCTGGAGGACGCCGCCGTCCTCGGCGCGAAGCGCGCCCGCGTCATCGCCGGCCAGTCCGAGCCGACACCTCACCGCCTCGCCCAGAGCAGCCAGGGGCTGAGACGCCTCGCGCAGGCCTCTGACGTGCGCGTCGTCACCGAGAACTGGATGGCGCTGCTCCCTACTGCGACGGAGGTGAACCTGCTCCTCGACGCGTGCGAGGGTGAGGTCGGCCTTCTCGTCGACCTCGCGAACTGGACGGGCCCCGACCGGGACACCCAGCTCGCCTCGATCGGGGGACGGGCCGAGACGTCCCACGCGAAGTGCCGTACGACGCCCGACGGGACCCTCGACGTGGACGACTACCGCCGCGCACTCCACGCCGTGCTGGACGCCGGGTTCACGGGGCCGCTGTGCCTCGTGTACGACGGGCCGGACCCGGACGAGTGGACGGCCCTCGCAGCCTGTCGCGACGTCGTCGAGGAGGTCACCGCGGGCGCGGCCTGACTCCTGGCTCGGATCGTGAGCCGCCCGCCGCGTGGCGTCAGCGGAGCGACCGCACCAGGTCCTCGGTCAGCTGGTCGAGCGTGGTGAGCACCGCTCCGCACAGGGCGAGGGTGTCCTCGGCGGGCGGGTGGAACGCGGGTGGGACGCACACGACGGCCATCCCGGCGGCGTCTGCGGACCTCACCCCGTTCGTCGAGTCCTCGACGGCGACAGCCCTCGTCGCCTCGACGCCGAGCAGCTCGCACGCCTTGAGGTAGCCGTCGGGGAACGGCTTCCCTCTCGGTACCTCCTCGGTGGAGACGGTCACGCTCAGCGCGTCGGACAGTCCGAGGCGCTCCACGACGAGGTCGATGAGCCGTCGGGGCGAGGAGGACGCGATCGCGGTCGGGGCCAGAGCAGCCATCCGTCGTACCGCCTCCACCGCGCCGGGCAGCACGGGCAGTCCGCCGTGCGCGTACTCGTCGGCCATCCCGCCGATCGTGCGCTCCGCGACCTCCTCCCACGTGCCGTGGATGCCGATGACGTCGGTCATGTGCTCGGCCCACTCGCGCGTGGAGAGGCCCATCATGATCGGCGTCGAGCTGTCCGGCCACGCGAGCCCGTCCTCGGCCGCCATGCGGCGCCGGACCCGGTCCCAGATCGGCTCGGTCTCGATGAGGATCCCGTCCATGTCGAAGACCACGGCGTCGGGAAAGGTCACGGGAGGCTCCTCCGTGTCGGCTACAGGATGTAGCCGAAGATATCCGCCACGAGCTGGACGGTCCCACCCGAGCCGTCGTACAAGGTCGCCTGACCGTTCGCGAGGCCCACGGTCGCGAGGTTCGGCACGGTCTGGCCCGCCACGAAGTTGACGTTCGACACGAGCGGCAGGGACGCCTGCGTCGGGTACGCGGCGACCCACCCGCCGGCGCTGGGCTCCGTGACGGTGAGGTTCATGAACACCCCGTGGGCCCCGGACGGGATCGACCCCCCGGTCATCGTCACGACCACACCGGAGCCCGCGGCGACAGGGCCTTGAGCCCCGAGGCCGGTCCGGGTGTCGACGACCCGGGTGGGCGGGACCAGGTACACAGTCCCGGTCGCTGTCGGCGTCCCCGCCGTCACGTA
>DASSQF010000193.1:0-5501 GCA_035702685.1 Propionibacteriaceae bacterium | reverse complement strand
GGCGGTCGGCTCGGTCACGGTCGAGACGCCCAGGTACGCGTAGCGTCGTGTGGGTGAGCCGTCGGCCGAGACGACCGCCCCGGCCGGCAGGTCGACGGGGCCCAGGTCCGTACCGTCGAGGTCGTACCGGCTGACGCGCGGTGTCGCGTCGACCAGGCGCTCGACGAGCAGGCGCTCCCCCGCCGCGACGACGCGGGAGATGACGTCCTCACTCTCCGCGACCAGCGTGGTGGGCTCAACGGCCCGCCCTCCGACCGCGGCGTCCAGGTCGAACGAGACGACGCGCCCCCGGGGGGCGTCGAGGTCGGTGAGGACGAGCAGTGCGGCCCCCGCTCCCGGCTCACCCACGGACCGCAGCGGCGTGTACTCGGCGTCGGCCTGTCCGACCAACGTGACGCGGTCTCCGACCCGGGTCCGGCCGTCCACCGTCCGGAGGGGGTGGACCCAGAGCATGTTCCGGTTCTCGGTCCCCTGGCGGGGCAGCAGCCACAGCCAGTGGCCGTCGTGGCTCACGTCCCAGTCGAAGATCACCCGGTCCAGCTCGGGCAGGTCGGCGATGAGCTCGTCCGTACCCGCCCCGAGGGTGTGACGCATGACGCGCGGCCGGCCCAGGGCGTCTGTCTGCGTGCCCACCGCCTCCCCCGGGTCGGAGAACGCGTTGTAGAGGTACGACCTGCCGTCCGGCAGCCACGTGGGCTCGGCGAACTTCGTGACGAGCTCCGGTTCGCCGGTGTCCTCGCCGGTCGCCACGTCGAGGACGTGGACACGCTGCCAGTCGGAGCCCGCGTCCGACCGCGCGACAGCCATACGGCGGCCGTCGTCGCTCACCGTGAACGTGCTCAGCGAGCTCGTCGCGTCCTCGGACCACGTCGAGGGGTCCAGGATGACCCGGGCCGTGGGCGAGGCGACCTCGTCGACGGTACGCCCGACGTACCAGACGTCCTGCGGGGTCGTGCCGTCGTTGCGGTTGAGGAAGAACCAGCCACCGTGGCCGTGGGGGATGCCCGCGCGAGGGCGGGAGGCGACGCGGCGCATCGTGTCGGAGAACCACGACCGCGCGGGAATGCTTGCGAGGTACGTCTCGGTGAGGGCGCGCTGCGCCTCGACCCAGGCGCGGGTCTCCTCCGAGTCCGGGTCCTCGAGCCAGCGGTACGGGTCATGGACGGTGTGTCCGTGAAGCGTCTCGGTCGTGGAGTCCTGGCGGCTCTCGGGGTACCTCACCCCGGTGATTCTAGGCAGCAGCCGTCATCGTCCTGCCCGACCCGACGGCGGGGTCACGACGAGGCGAATCCTCCGGTGGACGCGGCGAGGTTGTCGCCGGCCGAGCCCTACCGCTGCCACCATCGACCCCATGACCTCTCCTGACATGAACCCTGGCCCCCGCTCGGTCGTGACGGGCCTGTCCGGCAACGAGCTGTTCTGCATCGACAGGCTCGGGTACCGGGCCGGAGACCTCCTCGTCGGCAACAGCGTGTACTCGCTGGGCCTGCTCGGCGGGATCGGCAGCGCCTTCAACGCGATGGCGGGCGGCGAGGTGACCCAGATCACCGAGATGATCACCGCCGGTCGTCACCTCTCCACCCAGCGGCTCATGAACGAGATGCGCCAGGCCCAGGTCCACGGCGCGACGGGCATGTCGAGCGAGCTGATCTTCCACGCCGGCAACGTCGAGTTCCTCTCGGTCGCGTCTGGGCTGTACCGCAAGGACGGTCAGATGCCGCAGTGGGCGTTCACGACCTCGGCCGACGCGCAGGAGCTGTGGTGCCAGGAGGACGCCGGGTACGCGCCCGTGGCGTTCGTCATGGGCAACGTGGCGTACTCCATCGGCGTCGGCCGCGGCATCGCCGGCGCGTTCAAGCAGCTGCAGAAGGGCGAGGTCAAGCAGTACTCCGACATCTTCACCCACACCCGGAACCTCGCGCTCCAGAGGATCGTCGGCGAGGCGCAGTCCGTCGGGGCGAACGCCGTGGTGGGCATCAAGACGTCGATCCTGCCGTTCGGGGGCACCGGCGTGCAGGAGATGCTCATGGTCGGCACCGCCGCCCGCCACGACATGTCGGACGCGCACTTCGCGCGGATGGGCGTGACGACGAGCGACCTCACGGCCGAGGAGACGTGGAACCTCGCGAAGATCGGGTACTCGCCGCTCATGCTCGTGCTGGGTACGAGCGTGTACTCGCTCGGCTTCGTCGGGGGGCTCATGGCCTCGTTCAAGAACTACGTGAAGGGCGAGATCTCCGAGCTGACCGAGCTCATCTACGCCGCCCGCGAGGAGTCGCTGGGCAAGGTACGGGCGCAGGCCTCGTCGATCGGGGCGGACGACGTCGTCGGAGTGAAGACGTACATCTACGACCTGGGGGGCGGCCTCATCGAGTTCCTCGCCATCGGCACGGCGGTCAAGAAGACCGACAGCGCCCGCACGGCGACGGACGTCCTTCCCGCACAGGCGATCATCCGCGACAAGGACACGTTCGTGAACGCGGCGGAGCGCGGGTACGGGGTGAGCCTCACCCAGGAGTGACCCTCAGGCCGACACCACCGACGCGTCGAGGACGTTGTCGGCGGCCCTGATGGCCTCCAGCAGGTCAGCGGACGGCTCGACCTCCAGCCGGATGGTGGCCACCGCGGCCTCGGAGCCGTCGAACACCGTGTTCGACATCTCCTGGACGTTGATGCCCGCCCGGCTCACCGCGTCGAGGCACGCCGCCAGCACGCCTGGACGGTCGAGGTGGCGTACGACGAGCGAGCAGACGGCCGGTGTCGTCACCGCGATGTTCACGGCGTTCGGGACCTCACCGGTCGCTGCGAAGACCGTGATGATCCGCACGGCCTCGGCCGCGATCGCCTCCTGGGCCTGTGCCGTCGACGCCCCGATGTGGTGGGTGCCGTACACGCCGGGGTTCGCGCCGATCTCTCCTGCGTATTCGCCGCTGCCACCGGCCGGCTCGTCGCTGAAGACGTCCAGCCCCGCGCGTACCCCCTTGTCGGCGATCGCCGCAGCCAGCGCAGCCTCGTCGACGACCTCGCCGCGCGAGGTGTTGACGAACAGGGCGCCAGGCTTGAGGGCCGCGAAGAAGTCCGTGCCGCACAGCCCGCGCGTGCCGTCGTTGAGCGCGACGTGCACGCTGACCACGTCCGCAGCCTTCGCGACAGCCTCGGGGGACGGCAGCGCGACCACGCCCAGCTCCTCGGCCCGCTCGGGGGTGAGGCTCCGGCTCCAGGCGACGACCTTCATGCCGAAGCCCTTGGCCCGCGCGATCATCGCACTGCCGATGCCACCGACGCCGATGAGGCCGAGCGTCCGTCCGTACAGGCCGGCGCCCTTCGAGTACGCCGACTTGTTCCAGCGCCCCTCCCGGAGGTCGACGGTGTTGTCGACGATGCGCCGGTCCAGGGCGAGGATGAGACCGAACGCCAGCTCCGCGACCGCGACGGAGTTCTTGCCGGGACAGTTCGAGACGTAGATGCCCCTCTTCGAGGCCGCGGCGACGTCGATGGTGTTGTAGCCGGCACCGGCACGGACGACGAGCTTCAACGGTCCGGCGGCCAGCACCTCCTCCGGCACCTTCGTGCTGCGCACGACGAGCACGTCGGGTCGCTGTGCGGCCACCGCCTCGGCGAGTGAGGCTCCGGAGAGCTGGGGGTCGACGGTGACATCCATGCCCGCGGCGGTGAGGGCGTCGATGCCCGAGCGCTCGAACGAGTCGGCGATGAGTACGCGCATGGCCAGAGCCTAGGACCACGCCCTCCCGGCCTGCTACGCGGCCTCCTCAGCACGCTGAAGGCGCCACGGTCAGCGGCCCCATGAGCCCCTGGTCACCGCTCAACCCTCAGCCGGCCGCTTCCCCCGCTCACCTCGCCGGCTGTCCCTCGTCACCCCCAGCACAGGCAGAACGGGTGACCGGCGGGATCGGTGTAGACGACGAACCCCGAGTCGGCGCCGAGGTCGGCCTCCTGGACGCGTGCGGCCCCCAGCCGACGCGCTTCTGCGTCCGCTGCGGCGATGTCGGCGACGTGGAGGTCGAGGTGGAGCTGTTGCTGCTGGTCGCCGCCCGGCCACTGGGGGCGTACGTGGTTGGGCGCCAGCTGGATACCGAGCACGGTGCGGCCCTCGACCTGCACGTCGTGCCAGTCCCAGTCCTTCTCGACGGTCCCGCCGTACATGGCGGCCCAGAACGAGCTCTCGACCTCGAGGTCGGGGGCGTCGATCACGATGGTGGTCCTCAGGATGTCCATCGGCACATACAAGCACCGGCCTCGGACACTTCTCGACCGGCTTTCCCCCTCAGGGCGCCAAGCTCCCGGAGTTCTGCATCTTCACCGAGAACCCGCGCCGAACGTGGCAGCGCCACCGGCTCCCGAAGGAACCGGTGGCGCTGCTGTGGTGCGGTGTCAGGGACGCCTGGGCGTCACTGGTGCACGTCCGCGTCGACCCAGTCGAAGGTCTTCGTGACGGCCTTCTTCCAGTTGCGGTAGCTGCGCGCGATCTCGTTCGGGTCCGCGGCAGGCGACCAGCGCTTGTCCTCGGCCCAGTTGTCGATGACGTCCTGCTCGCCGTTCCAGAAGCCCGTCGCGATGCCGGCTGCGTAGGCCGCGCCGAGCGCGGTGGTCTCCGCGACGACGGGACGTACGACCGGGACACCGAGCACGTCGGCCTGGAACTGCATGAGCAGGTTGTTGCCGGTCATGCCGCCGTCGACCTTGAGCTCCGTCAGCGGGACGCCGGAGTCGGCGTTCATGGCGTCGAGCACCTCACGGGTCTGGAAGGCCGTGGCCTCCAGCACCGCACGGGCGATGTGGGCGCGGTTGACGTAGCGCGTGAGGCCCACGAGAGCGCCACGTGCGTCGTTGCGCCAGTACGGGGCGAACAGACCCGAGAACGCCGGCACGAAGTACGCGCCACCGTTGTCCTCGACGGAGCCCGCGAGCTCCTCGATCTCGGCAGCGGAGCCGATCATCTTGAGGTTGTCGCGCAGCCACTGCACGAGCGCCCCGGTGATGGCGATCGAGCCCTCGAGCGCGTAGATCGCAGGGGTGTCACCGATCTTGTAGCAGAGGGTGGTGAGCAGGCCGTTCTTGCTCGGCACGATCTCGGTCCCGGTGTTGAGGATCATGAAGTTGCCGGTGCCGTACGTGTTCTTCGCCATGCCGGGCTCGAAGCACGCCTGGCCGAACGTGGCGGCCTGCTGGTCGCCGAGGTCGCCCGCGACCGGGACGCCCTCGAGGCCTGCGATGACGGCGGTGCCGTACACCTCGGCGGACGACTTGATCTCGGGCAGCATGCTCATCGGGATCGTCATGTCGGCAGCGATCTCGGGGTCCCAGCTCAGGGTGTTGAGATCCATGAGCATGGTCCGGGAGGCGTTGGTCACGTCGGTGACGTGCACGCCGCCGTTGACGCCGCCGGTCAGGTTCCAGATGACCCAGCTGTCGATCGTGCCCATGACGAGCTTGCCACCCTCGGCCTGGCCGCGGGCACCCGCGACGTTGTCGAGGATCCA
>DASSQF010000192.1:0-7832 GCA_035702685.1 Propionibacteriaceae bacterium | reverse complement strand
CATGAGCTTCTCGCTCACCGACACCGGCCGGTACAGGGTCATCGAGTTGGTGACGTGGACGATCCCGGCCAGGGCGAAGGGGGAGTCGGGCGCGGACATGAGCTGCATCTGGAGCGGGAACGCCAGGACGTGGATCCACGTGGCGGGCACGAGGTCGCGCACCGCGAACCCGCACAGGCGCTGGTACGCCGCCGCACGGTCGCTGACCTGCGTCGTCGCCAGCATGACCTCGCGGTCCGGCAGGCTCTCCGGGCGCCTTCCCGTCGCCCGCCGTACGAGCCCGCGCGCCATCGAGGACACGAGCATCGGCGCGAGCCTCGGCGTCGCGCCGAGCACGACGTGTTCTGTCATGGCAACCTCCTACTGGCCGACGAGCGCCTGGCCGCAGACCCGGACCACCTGACCGGTTACCCCGGCCGAGGCGGGATCCGCGAGGTAGGCGATCGTCTCCGCCACGTCGACCGGCTTGCCCCCCTGCTGGAGGCTGTTCGACCGCTGGAAGATCTGTCGCTGCACGTACGGGATCGCGGCCGTCATCTCGGTCTCGATGAAGCCGGGTCCCACGGCGTTGACCGTGATGCCACGGGATGCGAGTCGCGGTGCCATCGCCCGGACGAGGCCGACGATCGACGCCTTGCTCAGCGCGTAGTTGGCCTGGCCCTTGTTGCCCGCGATGCCCGAGGTCGAGGAGATCCCGACGATGCTGCCGCCGTCGGCGAGGCCGCCGGCGCGGCCGTCGAGGAGGGCCTCGTTGATGCGGAGCTGGGCGGCGAGGTTGACCTGGAGGACCGCGGCCCAGCCCTTCTCGTCGAGGTTCGCGAGCATCCGGTCGCGCGTGATGCCCGCGTTGTGGATGACCGCGTAGAGACGGGCGTCCTGTCCGTACCTCTCCGCTACGTGCGCGGCGATCCTCTCCCCCGCCTCGGGGAGGGTGATGTCGAGCTGGAGCGCGGTGCCGTGGATCTCGTTGACGACCTTCGACAGCGTCTCGCCCGAGGCCGGGACGTCGATGCCGACGACGGTCGCTCCGTCGCGGGCGAACGTACGCGCGATCGCGGCGCCGATGCCCCTCGCGGCACCGGTGACGGCGACGATCCTGCCCTCGTACGGCCGGACGCTCGTGGCGGCCTCGTCCGTGACGTCACTGGAGGCGACCCGCCACGACTGCCCGTCGACGTAGGCCGAGCGTCCCTCGAGGAGGAACCGGACGGTCGACGCGAGCGCCTGCGGCGTCGTCTGGGGCTCCACCCATACGAGGTTGGACGTCGCGCCGCCTCGCAGCTCCTTGGCGATGGTCCGGTTGAGGCCGTCGAGCCCCTGTGCCAGGACCCGGGGCTCGAGGTCGTCGTACGACTCGGGCGCGCGGGCGAGGAGGACGACGCGTCCGCTGCGTTCCAGACCCCGGACGGCCGGCCGCAGGACGCCGCGGGCGTACTCGAGGTCCTCGAGCCGCTGGAGTCCCGTGAGGTCGAGCACGAGGGCCCCGATGCGGCCGTCGTACGCGGGTGGTACGGGCCGGCCGGACTCACCCGTCGTACGGGCCTCCGGGGTGTCGACGACGGGCGTCACGCTGTCGATGCCCAGCAGGGAGAGAGTGCGGGCGCCCAGCGTGGCGTCGCCGAGGGCGGCGAGGACCACGGGACCCGTGGGAAGCGTCCCGCCGCGGCGCAGCACGGGTGCCGGGGGGACCCCGAGCTTGGTGGCGACCGAGCGGCCGAAGGGCGACGCGGCGATCGACCTCGCGAGCGGGGACGTGGCGATGATCTCGAGCGGGTCGAGCTTCTTGGGCATCAGCAGGCCTCCAGGATCGCGACGGCCCCCTGGCCGCCGGCGGCGCAGATGGACACGATGCCGCGCGCGGGGCGGCCGTCGACCGTACCCCGCTGGTGCAGCAGCTTCGCGAGGGTCGGGACGATGCGTCCGCCGGTGGCGGCGAAGGGGTGGCCCGCCGCCAGCGACGAGCCGTTGACGTTGAGCGTCGACCGGTCGATGTCGCCGAGAGCCTCCGACAGACCCAGCCGCTCCCGGCAGTACGTCTCGTCGGCGAGCGCGTCGAGCGTCGCCAGGACGGTCGCGGCGAACGCCTCGTGGATCTCGTAGTAGTCGAAGTCCTGCCACGTGAGGCCGTTGCGCGCGAGGAGCCTGGGGATCGCGTAGGTGGGCGCCAGCAGCAGGTCCTCGCCGCCGACCGTGTAGTCGACCGCGGCGACCTCCGCATCCACGACGCGGGCCAGCGCCGGAAGGTGGTGCTCAGCGGCGAAGTCCGCGTTCGCGAGGTACGTGACGGCGGCGCCGTCGAAGAACCCCGTCGAGTTGCCCGCGGTCATCGTGGCGCCCTCGCCCTTGCCGAACACGGGCTTGAGCGCGCCGAGCTTCTCCAGCGTGGTGTCCGCCCGTACGCCCTGGTCCTTCGTCACGCCGAGGTACGGGGTGACGAGGTCGTCGAAGAAGCCCTCGTTCCACGCCCGGGCGAGGTTCTGATGGCTGGCCAGCGCGAGCTCGTCCTGCTCCGCACGGGTGATCCCCCACCGCGTCGTCGTGAGCGCCTGGTGCTCGCCCATCGACAGACCGGTACGCGGCTCGGTGATGCCCGGCGGGTCGGGGACGAGGTGGCCCGGCCTGATCGACGCGAGCGCGGCGAGACGCGCGGGCAGGGTCTTCGCGGCGTTCGCGGCGAGGAGCGCGTGGCGCAGGCCGTCCGAGATCGCCATCGGCGCGTCGGAGACACTGTCCGCGCCGCCGGCGATCCCGTCCGCGACCTGACCGAGACGGATCTTGTTGCTCACGTAGATCGCCGCTTCGAGGCCCGTCGCACAGGCCTGCTGGAGGTCGCACGCCGGCGTGTGCGGGTCGAGCGACGAGCCGAGGACGGCCTCGCGGGTGAGGTTGAAGTCACGGCTGTGCTTGAGCACGGCTCCTCCGACGACCTCGCCCACACGTCGGCCCGAGAGGCCGAACCGTGCCGCGAGCCCGTCGAGGGCCGCGGTGAGCATGTCGACGTTGCTCGCCCGGCTGTACGCGCCGTGCGCCTTGGCGAAGGGGATCCGGTTGCCGCCCACGACGACGGCGGTGTGGTCAGTCATGCGTCTCCTCAGACAGTCCGGCAGGTGCACAAAAACCCGATACGGACAGTAGCAGGTACGCCGAGTACACGGTACCCTCGTCGCCATGGATCATCGGGACGGTCGGGACACCCGCTGGGAGGAGCACCGCGTCGAGCGGCGCGCGGCACTCGTCGACTCGACGCTGCGCGCGATCCGCGCGCACGGGGCCTCGGTCACCGTCGACGAGGTCGCCGTCGCGTCCGGCACGAGCAAGACCGTCCTCTACCGCTACTTCGGTGACCGCAACGGCCTGTACCTGGCGGTCGCCGACCGGGTCGCGTCCAACATCCTCGCCGAGGTCGCCCCCCGTTTCGCCTCCCTGCGCGACCGGGGCCACGTCGCCGACCTCGTCCGGGACCTCGCCGACGCGTACATCGGGCTCGTCGACCGCGACCCGGAGATCTACCTCTTCGTCATGAACCGTCCCGCTGGGCTGCCCGCGGGTGCCGGCGACCCGGCGACCGGCATCGCCGACCGGATCGCGGTGGAGCTGGCCGAGGCCATCCGCGAGGAGCAGCGGCGCCGGGGGACGTCTGGCGGAGCGGTCGAGACCCTCGCGTTCGGCATCGTCGGCTTCATCCGTACCGCCACCGGCCACTGGCTGGAGACCGGAGGCAGCGCCTCGATGCCGCGAGCCGACCTCATCCAGCTCATCACCTCGACGTTCACCCGCAGCGTCACGGACGCCGTCGACGGAACGTCCCCCTCCCATCTCGTCACCGCCTGACCCGCCGTCGCACCCACCGTGCGCGCCCAACCCCTCGTCAACGCCGCAAAGGAGCAGTCGTGACCGACACCGCCACCCGACCCGAGACCTCCACCGCCGCCGACCCGCGGCTCGGCGAGGCGCTGAAGGTCGCCCTGGACGGCCCGTACCACGCCCTGCGGCAGAAGTCGCGGGAGGACCTCACGGCGGACGAGATCCTGCGTGACCCCACGCTGTCGATGGATGACGCCAGGGCCTGGACGCTGTCGGCGCTCGAGCACCTCGCGACCAAGGGGTACGGCAACACCGGCTTCGCCCTGGCCGGCGCCACGGCGGACCCGGCCGCCGTCGTCACCGGCTTCGAGGCGCTGGCGCACGGCGACCTGTCCCTCACGATCAAGGCGGGCGTGCAGTACGGGCTGTGGGGCGGCGCGGTCGAGAACCTGGGGACGGACGAGCAGGTCGCACGCTGGCTGCCGGACATCGTGACCGCCCGCCACCTCGGCTGCTTCGCCATGACCGAGATGGGCCACGGCTCGGACGTCGCCAACATCGAGACGACGCTGACGTACGACCCGGAGACCGACGAGATCGTCGTCGACTCCCCGACACCGACCGCGACGAAGACGTACATCGGCAATGCCGCGCGGCACGGGACCTCGGCTGCTGTGTTCGGCCAGCTGTGGGTGGACGGCGTGTGCCACGGCGTGCACTGCGTCGTCGTCCCCTTCCGTACGGTCGTCGACGGCGAGCCCGTCGACCTGCCCGGCTGCACGTCCGGTGACAACGGCCACAAGGGCGGCCTGCTCGGCGTCGACAACGGCACGCTGCGGTTCGACCACGTACGGGTGCCCCGGGAGAACCTGCTGAGCAGGTACGGAGGCGTGGCCGACGACGGCTCGTACTACTCGCCCATCGAGAGCGCCGGGAAGCGGTTCTTCACGATGCTGGGCACCCTCGTGCGCGGACGCGTGTGCGTCGGGGTGGGCGCCGCGATCGCCGGGCGGCGCGCGCTGTCGATCGCGACCCGGTACGCGCTGAGGCGGCGGCAGTTCCCCAGCCCTGACGGCAGCGGCGACATCGTGCTGCTCGACTACCTGTGGCACCAGCGGCGGCTGCTGCCCGGCATCGCGAAGGCGTACGCGTTCGGCTTCGCCCACAACGACCTTCTCGAGCAGCTCGTCAGGAGCCGCACCGAGGAGGTCGACGACGTCTTCCAGCGCTCGCTCGAGAGCCGTGCCGCCGGTCTCAAGGCGGCCGAGTCGCGGTGGGCGAACGACGTGGTGCAGGTGTGCCGGGAGGCGTGCGGCGGCGCCGGGTTCATCACGGAGAACGCGCTGACACTGCTGCGGAGCGACGTCGACGTCTTCGCGACGTTCGAGGGGGACAACACGGTGCTCATGCAGCTCGTCGCGCGCGGGCTGCTGACCGGCTACCAGGAGACGTGGACGGGCCTCGACCGGCGGGAGACCGTCACGAAGACCGCCGACATGATGGCGCGGATGGTGCTGGAGCGCACCGGCGGGCGCGGGACGGTCGACGCCCTGGTGTCGCGGGCGCGGCGGGTCAGCAACGAGGCCAGCGTGCTGGACCGCGGCTGGCAGGTGCTCATGTTCGACGAGCGCGAGCGGCATGTGCTCGAGTCCCTGGCCCGCCGCTACCAGGCGACGCTGCGGCTGGAGAAGGACAAGCGGTTCGCGGCCGTGAACGAGCTGCAGGACCACCTGCTGACCCTGGCGCGCGTGCACACCGACCGGCTCGTGCTGGGGTCGTTCGTCGCCGGGATCGAGGCCTGTGCGGACCCGGGGGCGAAGCGCGTGCTCAACACCCTGTGCGACCTGTACGTGATCGACAACCTCGAAGGCGACCGGGCCTGGTTCACCGACCACAGCTTCATGACCCAGGCGCGCTCGAAGTCCCTCACGAAGACGCTCAACCGGCTCTGCGCGGAGCTCCGTCCTGAGGCGCTGGCCCTCGTGGAGGGCCTCGGCATCCCCGCCGAGTGGCTCGGCTCCGCGATGCTCGAGGACTGACCGACGGGGTACCAGGTTGGCCCCCGACCCGTCCAGGTTCTCTCCCGAGCGGTAGCGGTCCTCTCGCCGACCTCTGACTGCCACGAGTGTCACGACACGCGCGGTCGATCCGGCGTGTCCGCGCACCACATGGCCTCTCGACGGGCCGGGCGGACACCCATCCCCGCCTGGCCCGGACGGCACGCCCATCGATGCCTGGCGGCCGTGGCGGCGACTCGCCGCGGCAGTTGACCCCTTTGCGTGACAGGGGCGCGCCGGGCTCCATAGGCTGGACTGGGCGCCGAGGCGCCTGTGCCCCGCGTGAGGAGTCATCAGTGAGCAACTACGGACAGGATCGCCTGTACGGCGCGATCGACGATGACGACGACTTCCTCGAGGAGTGGCGCTCCAGCTGGGAGCCGGCGAGCCACACCCGCGTGGACGAGGTGATGGAGCAGGAGGTCGTCACCCCGGAGAGCCAGAGGGATGACGAGGACAGCCGCGGCGGGTACGAGCCGGAAGGCGCCCTCTCCGAGGCCGATGTGACGTGGGGCTCGTGGCAGTCCGCGCCGGCCATGGCGCCGGAGCCCGAGACGATCACCGAGGTCGTGGCCGCCATGGAGGCGGCGCCCGAGGATGAGGCCCAGTCTGCCTGGCGTCCGGAGGAGTCCGCGCCCGAGGGCGAGGTCGAGCCGGCTTCGCAGCCCGACGAGCCCACGTCGCAGGCGGAGGCCGACGAGCCTCAGGCGCTGACGGGCGAGCCGATCACCGACGAGTCCGAGTCCGCCGAGTCCGAGCAGGCACCCGACGCGCACACGGGCGAGACGGAGGCGGAGTCCGGGGAGCCGGACGCCGAGAGGCTCGTGGCGCCTGACGACGCCCAGGAGCCGGACCTCGTCGACTGGGAGCCGGAGCCGACCCACCCCGCGGAGCAGGCCGCCGGCCAGGAACCCGACGAGGGCGAGGCGACCAGCCAGGAAGCCGCCGGCGCCGAGGACACCGAGGCTGGCGAGCAGGAGCCCGCAACGGTCGAGGAGCCCGAAGCCGCTGAGGAGACCCCGACGGACCACGGCACCGGGCTCACCGGGGCCGCCGCAGCAGCGCTGGCCGCCGCGAGCGCGTGGGGAGTGTGGGGCGGCACGCCCGCCGTGCCCTCGATGCCCGCGCCCAGCCCGTTCCCCGTCGCCGAGCCCGACGCGAGTGCGGCGCCCGAGTCCGAGGCAACTGCCGAGCCTGAGTCCGAGGCGACTGTCGAGCCCGAGCCGGCGCAGGCGGAGGAGCCTGAGGCGGGCGCCGAGCCTCAGTCCTTCGAGGCCGCCGAGGCCGAGACGGAACCGCAGGCGGAGGAAGCAGCCGAGCAGGAGGAGCCCGCAGCCGAAGCCGAGCCGCAGGCCGCCGAGGCCGGCGAGCAGGAGCCGTTCGGCCTGTACGTGCCGGAGCCGGAGGTGCTGCGCATCCCGGAGCCCCAGCCCTCGGCGGACGAGCCGGAAGCCGCGAGCTTCTCACCCGGGCTCGTCACCACGCCCATTCCCGAACCGGACATGTATGCCGCGCCGGGGATGGCGCCCTTCACGGTGCCCGAGCCCGAGCCGTACGTCATCCCCGAGCCGCAGCCGTCACCGGAGCCGTCCCCCGTCGCGCAGCCCACCGGGGACACGACGCCGATCCCGGAGCCCGGGTTCGTCCCCGAGTCGCTGCGGCAGGTCGACGCGGGCCCCATCGGAGGGACCGACCCCACACTGGTCCCGCACGAGCAGGTCCACGTCGCCGCCGGTGACAGCGACGCGTACGACCTCCACGTCGACGTGTACGCGGTCCTGGGCTTCCCGCCCCCCGCCGAGCCCACTCCGCCGGCGGAGGACTCGGCCGTCCCGGACACCCAGGGACGGGTCATCGTCAACGACGACGTCGCCGACTCGATGGTCGGGCGGGGCCCCGAGGATTCGAGTGACACCCGCCACGACGGGCCGGCCGCCGAGGATGCGTTCCACGAGGAGGCAACCTCCGACG
>DASSQF010000191.1:0-4589 GCA_035702685.1 Propionibacteriaceae bacterium | reverse complement strand
GTCTCGGCGTGCCCGGTCAGGCCGGTGCACGTCTCCTCGTACGTGGGGTTGGGCGTGTAGCCGCCCATGTAGCCGGCGGCCGTGGCGATGACGCCGTCCTGCCGCCAGAAGATCCGCTCGACGCCCCAGAAGCAGCCCATCGCGACGTAGAGCACCTCGGAGCCGGCGGGCCACGGGCCCTCGAGCGGGGTGCCGAGGACGACGTGCGTGGGGTTCACGGCATACGGGCGTTCCGCGCGGCCGGGGAGGGCCTCCTCGCGGCTGGGCATCTGCGACTTCCTACCGAATCCGAACACCATGCCAGTGTCACATCCTTCGTGCTGGGCGGGCTGACGTCCCTTCAACGCACGCGCCCTCCCGGGTATGCCTCGGTCGGCCGACGGGGCGTATGCCGTGTCGCGCGGTCGCGGACAAACCGCTGGCATCGCCAAGGGCCGGCTCGACAGACTCTGCCCGTGACCGACGACTTCACGATCCGGCCGATCGACGTACTCGACCCCGAGCAGGACGAGGCTGCCAGGCAGTGGATCGACGTGCACGCCTCGGTGCAGCGCGAGCTCTTCGCCGAGCGGGGGAGCGCGTGGCCGCTCGAGGAGCTGCAGGCGCTGCACCGGACCGGCACCAAGAAGCGCGTCGACCTCGCGGCGTGGTCGTGCGGGCGCGTCGTCGGGGCCCTGGAGGTCCAGCTGCCGCTGCTCGACAACACCGACGCCGCCATGCTGTGGCTCTCGGTGCGGGCGGAGGCGCGAGGCCGCGGCATCGGGGCCGCGCTGCTCGCGCAGGCAGAGCGGATCGGCGTCGACCACGGTCGGTCCCTCTTCTTCGCCGAGACCGAGTGGGCCGAGGGCGGGCACGACGCCTCGGAGTCGTTCGCGACGGCGCACGGCTTCGTCGTCGGGATGACCGTGGTGCGCAGCGAGATGGCGCTGCCGGCGGACCGCGTCACGCTCGGGTCGCTGGTCTCTGCCCCGGGTGCCGCGGACTACGTGTTCGACGGCTACGTCGACCACATGCCGCAGGCCTGGCTGGCCGACCGTGCGGTGCTGCAGCAGCGCATGAGCACGGACGCGCCGACCGACGGGCTGGCCCTGGAGGAGGAGGCATGGGACGCGGACCGGCTCAGGGAGCAGCAGGAGCGGCTGCTCTCGGCGGGCCGGCGCATCGTCGAGACCGTGGCCCGGCACGAGCCCACGGGCCGCATCGTCGGCTTCACCCAGGTGTCGGTGTCGGCGAGCGAGCCGGCGCTCGGCTACCAGCAGGACACGCTGGTGCTGAGGGAGCACCGCGGCCACGGCCTGGGCCTGCGGCTCAAGGCCGCCAACGCCCTCGCGGTCATGGACGCGCTGCCCGGTGTCACTGCCGTCCGCACCTGGAACGCCGCCTCCAACGAGCACATGCTCGCCGTCAACCGGCGCCTGGGCTACACCACCGACGGCTGGAGCCGCGAGTGGCAGAAGCGCCTGCGTGGCGGGCCGGACGGAACCGGGGAGGCCTGACCGACGTCCTCACCGCGCCGCACCGACCGTCGTTGCGCCGTAAGGGGATCCCGTGTCGAAGCCAAGGCTGAAGAAGGTCATCGCGTCCACGGCCTTGGGCCTGGCCCTCGGCGCGTCGGCGCTCACCGGGTGCACCGGCTCGGACGACCCGTCCACGACTGCATCTGCGACGGCAGGGCCGGAGGCGCTGTGGGCCGGCCGGACGGCATACGTCGGCGACAACTCGAAGGTCATCGCCCTCGTCGACGCGGCCGGCTTCGGCCCGCGCGGCACCTACACCCTGAGCCTCTGGACCACCCGCCCGCCGTATGCCGTCACCATCGACCTGCCCCACCCGTCCAAGCCGTTCGAGCAGACCGACTTCAGCGCGGCGGCCACGCTCCTGCTCGGGACGGTGCGCAACCTCGACGCGGTCCACGTCACCTCTCAGGGGAAGACGTACACCCTCACGGCCAGGGAGGCGACGGCCACGCTCGGCCACGACGTCAAGACGCTCGGCACGGACCGGCAGGCGCTCGCGGGCTACGTGCGTTCGATCGAGGACTGACGCCGGGCGACACGCCGGGGAATGAGCCGGGGTGCCCTGCGGTTGGCACCGGGTGGGTCTGCAGCCATTTGGTTATGGCCACCACAACGTGGTGTTATGCGCCCGCTCGACCGATCCCTCCAAACCAGGAAGTACAGCCATGCGTTCGAGGTCCGTCCTCACCGTCCTGTTCGCCGCCCTCCTCACTGCGGTCCTCGCCGCGTGCAGCACCACGAGCGGTGGGTCGAGCGGCGGCTCCGACCTCCAGGCCGTCAAGAGCGCCGGTGTGCTGCGCGTCGGGACCGAGGGCACGTACGCGCCGTTCTCGTACCACGACCCCAAGACGAACGCCCTGACCGGCTACGACGTCGAGGTCGCCAAGGCCGTCGCCGACAAGCTCGGCGTCAAGGTCGAGTACGTCGAGACCCCCTGGGACGCGATCTTCGCCGGCCTGACGAGCAAGCGCTTCGACGCCGTGGTCAACCAGGTGACCAAGAACCCTGAGCGCGCCGGGCTCTACGGGCTCAGCTCCACCTACAACTACTCCGAGGGCGTCATCGCGACCCGCGCCGACGACTCCTCGATCACCTCGCTCGCTGCACTCAAGGGCAAGAAGTCCGCGCAGAGCCTCACGAGCAACTGGGCCAAGGTCGCCAAGGACGCCGGCGCCCAGGTCGAGTCGGTGGAGGGCTTCACCCAGGCCATCACCCTGCTCAAGCAGTCGCGCGTCGACGCCACGGTCAACGACAGCCTCGCCGTCCTCGACTACCAGAAGTCCACCGGCGACCAGGCCGTGAAGATCGCCGGGAAGACGGGCGACATCTCCGAGCAGGTCGTCGCGACCCGCAAGGGTTCCGACCTCGTCGCGGCGATCGACAAGGCGCTCGGCGAGCTCAAGGCCGACGGCACCCTGAAGAAGCTGTCCGAGAAGTACTTCGGCAGCGACGTCTCCGTGAAGCCGACCGCGTGAGCGGGCCGACGGACCGGACGGCGCACCGGACGGCATACGGCCTCAGGTGGGCGTCGTGAACGAGCAGACGACCCAGCTCATCCTCGACTCGCTGGGGCCGCTGCTGCGGGCCACGGTGACGATGACGATCCCGCTGACGATCATCAGCTTCGTCCTCGGGCTCGTCGTGGCGCTCGCCGTCGCGCTCATGCGGCTGTCCAAGGTGCGCGTCGTCTCGGGCATCGCGCGCTTCTACATCTCGGTGATCCGCGGCACGCCGCTGCTGCTGCAGCTGTTCATCATCTTCTACGGGCTGCCGGCCCTGGGAGTGCAGTTCGACCCCTTCCCGGCTGCGGTGCTCGCCTTCACGCTCAACGTCGGCGGGTACGCCGCCGAGGTCATCCGCTCGGCGATCCTCTCCGTGCCGAAGGGGCAGTGGGAGGCGGCGTCCACCGTCGGGATGGGCTACGCCACGACGCTGCGCCGGGTCGTCCTGCCGCAGGCGGCGCGCACGGCCGTCCCACCGCTGTCCAACACCCTCATCTCGCTCGTGAAGGACACCTCGCTGGCGTCGACGATCCAGGTCACCGAGCTGCTGCGCGTGGCCCAGGAGGCCGCGGCGCCCACGTACCAGTTCTTCGCCCTCTACGGCGTGGCCGCCGTCTACTACTGGGTCGTCTGCCTCGCACTCTCCTTCGGCCAGTCCCGCATCGAGCACCGACAGAACAGGTATGTCGCCGCATGAGCCAGCTCTCGATCTCCCCTGAGCCGTCGCCCGAGCCGAAGGCGAGCCCGCTCGTCTCCGTGTCCGGTCTCGCGAAGTCGTTCGGGGACCACACGGTGCTGCGCTCGATCGACTTCGACGTGGCACCGGGCAGCGTGACGGTCCTCATCGGCCCCTCCGGCTCCGGCAAGACGACCGTGCTCCGGTCGCTCAACGCCCTCGACGTCGCGGACGCCGGCAGGGTCCGCATCGGTGACGTCGAGGTCGACTTCTCCGACGGTCCCGTCACGAAGAAGCAGATCGCGACGCTGCGGGCCCAGAGCGGCATGGTGTTCCAGGCGCACCACCTGTTCCCGCACCTGACCGTCCTCGAGAACGTCACGTCCGGGCCGGTGCTGGCCCAGCGGCGGAGCCGGGCCGAGGCCGACGCCGAGGGGCGCGAGCTCCTGCGGGTCGTCGGGCTCGGGGACCGGGCCGACGCGTACCCGTACCAGCTCTCCGGGGGTCAGCAGCAGCGCGTCGGCATCGCCCGGGCGCTGGCGATCCGGCCGAAGCTGATGCTCTTCGACGAGCCCACCTCGGCCCTCGACCCCGAGCTCGTCGGCGAGGTCCTCACGGTCATGAAGGACCTTGCCGCGCAGGGCTGGACGATGGTCGTCGTGACGCACGAGATCCGCTTCGCGCAGCAGGTCGCCGACCAGGTGCTGTTCATGGACGGCGGCGTCATCGTCGAGCGCGGGACGCCGGAGCAGGTCCTGACCAGGCCCAGTACCGAGCGCGCCCGCCAGTTCCTCCACCGCATCCTCGACCCGCTGGACTGAGTCCGCCACCGCCCGCGCCCGCCCGCCCGCGGCCGAGGACGTATGCCGGGTGGCCGCCTCAGCCGATCAGGCC
>DASSQF010000190.1:0-15433 GCA_035702685.1 Propionibacteriaceae bacterium | reverse complement strand
ACGGCTGCGGGATCGTCGCCGACATCCGGGTCGACGACCACGCGGAGGCGCCGACAGAGCTCGCCCGGGTGCACGACCTCGCGACGCTCGTCCTGGGCGGGCCGGAGGACGTGCAACCGCTCGAGGGAGCGCTGTACGAGGAGGTCGCCGGCCACCTCCGTCGCCTCGGCTACGACGGGACCGAGGCCTCGCTCGCAGACTGGGCAGGCGTCGAGAACCTCGAGAACAGGCTCGTGCCCGGCGGCATCGACGCCAGAGTCCTCGCGGAGCTGCGACGCCGGTAGGTGACGGGTGGTCAGCCGGCTTCCTGCAGGCGCTGGGGACGCCACCGATAGAGTGCAGTCACCATGTCCTGGCTCGACCTGCCTCCCCTGGACCTCATCGGCGCCGCCGGCGAGCCGGTGGCCGCACCCGACGCGGACGGTCGTACGACCGGCACCCTCGGGCTCGTCGCCGGTGGGCTCGTCGGCGTGTGGGGCACCCACTCGGTCGAGGTCTGGCGCCCTGACAACCCGGCGGCCCTCGCCGCCATCCTGGGGGTCGGGGAGGTGGAGCGGGTCGACGTCGGCCGCGGCTTCGCCGAGTGCGGGCGCCTCGACAGGGACAAGGCGACCCTTCAGGTACGCAACCGGAACCCGCGCTCCGGCTCCCCTCGGACGTTCCCGGGACGGCCGGTCGGGCTGTCGGACCCGTCGCTCGACCCGCACGCCGCCTGGCAGCTCCGCCACATGCTCGACGTGGCACTCCGGCGCGACGAGCGCTGGGCCCTCGCACCCGGTGGCCTCGGCGACGGTGACGTCTTCCTCGGCGTCGAGACGGCCCAGTGGCAGGGGCAGCGGCGGCTCGTCGTGACGGCACAGCCGGCCGTACTCGCCCGGCGCTGGCCCAGCGGCAGGCTGGGTGTGGCGAGGAACGGCGTCACGCCGTCGCGCTCCGCAGGGGTGCCCCTCACCCCCCAGGGAGTCGGGGAGGCGGTGACGATGCTCGTCGCGGCGATGTCCGAGTCGGGCCTGTCGCCGTGGGAGTTCATGCCGGTCTTCCCGATGGTGTGAGGGAGCTTCGCCGCTTCGGTTCTCGTCTCCCGGCATGGCAGGGGCCGCCGATCCCGGAGGCTCGCCGAGGCCGTACCCGCGGCGCCGGACAGGTCCGGGGCTGTCCGGACCCTCGCCTAGGCTGGCGCGCATGATGCAGACGCGGAAGCTTGGCAGCAGTGACCTCATCGTCAGCGCGGTCGGACTGGGGTGCAACAACTTCTCCCGTCCCGGCACCCCGACGGCGACCCTCGACGGCACGAGAGCCGTCCTGGACGCGGCGATCGAGGCCGGCGTCACGTTCCTCGACACGGCTGAGCTCTACGGCGACCCGAAGGGCGGCAGCGAGGAGCTCATGGGCCAGGCACTGGAAGGTCGTCGCGACAAGGTGGTCATCGCGACGAAGTTCGGCCACCATGCGGGTGGCCCCACGGGATCGGACAGCTGGGGGTCGAACGGCTCCGCCTCGTACATCGCCCATGCCGTCGAGGGTTCGCTGACGCGGCTTCGTACCGACCACATCGACCTCTACCAGCTGCACACGCCCGATCCGAAGACGCCGATCGGCGAGACGCTCGAGGCGCTCACCGGGCTCATCCGGGAGGGCAAGGTCCGGTTCATCGGCCACTCCAACCTCAGCGCCGAGCAGATCCGCGAGGCGGACACCGTCGCCAAGGAGCTGGGGCTGCTGCCGTTCGTCTCGGCCCAGAACGAGTACAGCCTCCTGGCGCGAGGCGTGGAGTCCGACGTGCTCCCGGCCGTCCGCGAGGCGCGCCTCGGCTTCCTGCCGTACTTCCCGCTGTACAACGGTCTGCTCACCGGCAAGTACACGCGGGAGGGCGGCGAGGGTCGGCTCACCCGGCAGAGGCCGGAGGTGCTCGCGTCGGTCGACTGGGACCTCATGGACCGCTACGAGGCGCTGTGCAAGGACGCGGGCGTGACGATGCTGAAGGCCACGTTCGCGTGGCTGCTCGCGCAGCCGGGCGTCAGCAGCGTCATCGCCGGCGCGACCACGCCCGAGCAGGTCGCGGCGAACGCCGAGGCGGGCTCGACCGTACTCCCCGACGACGTCCTCACGGCGATCAGCGCCCTGTTCGCATGACGCTGAGGCACCGGGTCCCCACGCCCACGCTGCCGCCCGTGACGGTACGGGGCGGGCTGGACGACCTGGTGTCGATGCTCGCCGGGCGCCGCTGGGTGGCCCTTACGGGTGCCGGTGTCTCCACCGACTCCGGCATTCCGGACTACCGCGGGCCCTCGGCGCCGCGGTCGACCCCGATGATGTACGACGAGTTCGTCTCCGACGAGGCCAACCGCCGCCGGTACTGGGCGCGGTCGATGCTGGGCTGGCAGTCGTTCGGCCGGGCCCTCCCCAACGCCGGGCACCAGTCGCTCGTGGGCGCGCCGGGGCTGGTCGGCGTCGTGACGCAGAACGTGGACGGCCTCCACGAGGCCGCGGGCAGCGACCCGGTCGTCGACCTCCACGGCCGGATCGACCGCGTCGTGTGCCTGTCGTGCTGTACGTACTCGTCCAGGGCCGATCTCCAGCGCAGGCTCCAGGCGCTGAACCCCGACGTCGACGGCTACCTGCCGGCGGGTGCGGCCGAGCTCGACTCGGCGCGGCTGCGCCCGGACGGGGACGCCGTCGTCGACGACTGGCAGGACTTCCGGGTGGCGCCGTGCGAGGTGTGCGGCGGGGTCCTCAAGCCGGACGTCGTCTTCTTCGGGGAGTCGGCGAGACGTGAGGTCGTCGACACGGGGTACGCGCTCGTCGACGCGGCAGACGTCCTGGTCGTCCTCGGCTCGTCGCTCACCGTGATGAGCGGCCTGAGGTTCGTGCGGCACGCGAGCCGTACGAGCACGCCCGTCGCCATCATCAACCGAGGCCCCACAAGGGGAGATGAGCTCGCGACCGTACGCCTCGACGCGGGCACCTCCGAGACGCTTCTCGCGCTGCGTGCCGCCTGGCGCTGACACGCGGTCTTCTCGGCCCACGCCTCGACGGCAACCGACAGCGGGCGCAACGACAGCCAGCGAGACGACAGCCGGGCGGGGACGACGCGGCGGGGCGACGCGGCGGGTCAGCCGAGGGGGTTGCGGCGCAACGTCACGAGGGCGGCGCCGAGGAGGATGAGGGAGCCGAGGACTGCCGGACCGGCGGAGATGTCGACCTCCTGCGTGACCGTACCCAGCCTCGAGCGCACGTTGTCGAGCACCTTGTTCAAGCTGTCGGCGCTCGCGGCGCTGAAGTACTCGGCGCCCGTGATCTGGGCGACGGCCTTGAGGGCGTTCTCGTCGACGACCAGGGCGCCCCCGCCGCCGAAGCCGCCGCCGAACCCGCCGCCGCCACCCGGTCCGCCACCGAAGCCGCCGCCGCGGTAGCCGTTGTTGACGACCTGCTGGGCCGTGCAGGCCATCGTCTTGGGGCTGGTCGTCCCGAACCCGATCGGGTACACCCGGACGCCGCGCTCCGCCGCCTGGACGGCCGCCTGCTGGGGCGTGACCCCACGGGTGTTCGCGCCGTCCGTGAGCAGCACGACGATCTCCGGCACGGGCGGAGCCGGCGTGACGTTGGTCGTCTGCGTGTCGGCCGCCTGGGACGCGTCGGTCGGCGAGACCTGCGGGTCGATCTCCGAGATCGCGTCGACGGCCGTGAGGATCGCCGATCCGATGACCGTGCCGCGGCCGGTCGTCATACCCTCGATCGCCTTGAGGAGCGACTCCGTGTCGGTCGTGGGCGCCACCGCGAGCTGGGCCTGGCTCGAGAAGATGACGAGCCCGAACTTGGTGCCGGAGGACTTCTGCGCCTGCAGGAACGACCGCACGGCGTCCTGTGCCGCGGCGAGCCGGTTCGGCGTGACGTCCGTGTTGCACATCGACCCGGAGACGTCGAGCGCGAGGATCACCGTCGCGTCGTCCGACGGCACCCTGAGCACGACCGTGGGACGGGCCGCACCGACCCCGAGGACGACGAGAGCCACGCAGACGAGGATGACCGGTACGTGACGCCGCCAGGCCTTCTGGTCGGCCGCCGCCTCACGCAGCAGCCCCAGCGACGAGAACGTCGTCGTGCTCCGCCTGCCGCGGCGCAGCCACCACAGGTACGCGAGCAGCAGCACCACACCGGCCAGCGAGAGCGCCAGCAGCCACGGCGAGCCGAGCTTCATCACACCACCCGTCCCGTCCGTACGATCGACCAGGCCGCGCCGACGAGCACGAGCACCGCGGCGGCCGCGACGACGAGGGACGTGACCTCGTGCGGTACGGCACGTGCGGTCCAGCCCAGCTTCACGGTGCCGGCCATGCCCGCGATGGCCGCCGAGTCCGACGCCGCCACGTACGTGCCGCCCGTCGTGTCGGCGAGCGTCCTCAGCGTGGACTCGTCGAGGGCGGTCGCCACCTGGAAGCCGCCCGTCTTGATCGTGGTTCCCGCGGTCGTGCCGATCCCCACCGCCGAGACGCGCACGCCGGCCGTCGACGCGAGGTCCGCGAGATCCGCGGGGTCGGGACCGCCCGTCTGCTCGCCGTCGGAGAGGACGACGATCGCCGTACCCCCGTACCAGCCGATCTGCGTGTCCGCCGGGGAGGCGGCCAGCTGGATGGGCGCGCCCGCGATCGTGCTCAACGCCATGAGGACCCCCGACCCGATGGCTGTCGCCCCGCCGGCCTTGAGCCGGTCGACGGCGGCGAGGACCAGGGTGTGGTCGGTGGTGGGCTGCTGGACGACGACGGACGCGTCGCCGAAGGCGACGACGCCGATACGGATCTCGGGTCCCTGCGCGTCCACGAGCCCCTTCGCGACCTGCTTGGCCACGTCGAGCCGCGTCGGAGAGACGTCCGTGGCGGCCATCGAGTTCGACACGTCGACGACGACCATGATCGTCCCTTCGCGGCGCGGCTCCGGGACCGTGGCGACGGGCCGGGCCATCGCGAGAAGGCTCAACGTCACACCGAGGAGCAGCAGCGCGGGTGCGACGACGGCACGCGTCGGTGCAGGCCCGACGAGGCCCTGTGCCGCGAGCTCCTGTCGGCGGCGCCGTTGGGTCCGCCGCAGGCGCACGTACGACCAGACGATCACGGGAACAGCGAGCAGGCTGAGCAGCAGCCACGGCCACGTGAACGACAGGTTCATCGGGGACCGCCCATCGACGCCACCCGACCCCCCGCGCGACGCGAGCGCAGCGCGGCGATCCTCCCGAGCACGCGGACGAGGTCGTCCTCGGTGCTCACGTCGTGGAGCTCGGCTCCCGCGCGCGCGACGATCCGCCCGAGCTCCTCCCGCCTCGCGGCCGCGCCCTCGGCGAGGCGGTGGCGGAACCCCGGGTCGTCAGTGTCGACGAACAGCTGCTCCCCGGTCTCGGCGTCCTCCACCCACATGAGACCGGCTGCCGGGAGGACGTACTCACGAGGGTCCGTGACCCGCAGGCAGACGACCTCGTGGCGCTGCGCGAGCATGCCGAGGTGCGTGTCCCAGCCGGGCTCGGACAGGAAGTCGGAGATGACGACGACGAGGCCGCGACGCCGGGCCACGCCCGCCGCCGACCGGAGCAGGACCGAGAGGTCCGTCGGCGCGCCCGTACCCTTCGTCGGCCCCTCGATGAGAGCCTTCGCGATCCGCAGGACGTGCCGACGGCCGCTGCCCGGCGGAATCGTGACGCCGGTCGTCCCCGGGCCGCCGAACAGCATCGCCCCAACCCGGTTGCCGCCGCGCACGAGCACGTACGCGATGGTCGTGGCCAGCTCGGTGAGGACGTGCCCCTTGTGGCGCGCGAGGGGACCGAAGCCCATCGACGCCGTCGTGTCGAGGAGCAGCCACGCCGTGAGCTCCCGGTCCTCGAGGAACTCCCGCACGTACGGGGCGTCCATCCGGGCGGTCACGTTCCAGTCGATGTGACGCAGGTCGTCGCCCGGCATGTACTCGCGGAGGTCCGCGACGTCGAGGCCCGTCCCGCGGTACACCGTGCGGTAGTCGCCGCTGGACCGTCCGTCGAGCCGGCGCACGATGCGCCACTCGAGCTGGCGGAGCAGCCGGTCGGCCGTGAGGCCCGGCGTCCGCCGGATGGCGCCGTCGCCCTCGGGAACCTGCTCACGCGCCCGGTTGCGCCTCATGTCTCGGCCGGTCTCTGGTACGCCGACTGGTCGCGCGGCGCCTCCTCCTCGCGATCGCGCATGACGATCGGCGGCTGCGGCACCGCGGCGACGAGCGGCTCCAGCAGGTCGTCGGCCGTGAGGTCCTCGGCGAGTGCCTCGTACGACAGCACCATCCGGTGGCGCAGCACGTCGCCGCTGAGGTCCGCGACGTCGGTCGGCAGGAGGAAGTCGCGCCCCCGCAGGAAAGCCAGCGCCCGTCCGGCGAGGATGAGGTTGATCGACGCGCGGGGGCTCGCGCCGTAGGTGATGAACCGGGCGAGATGCCCCTGGCCGACCGCCTCCGGGTTCCGGGTGGCGTTCACCAGCGACACGGCGTACGAGATGACGCCCGGGTCCACGTACACGGCGTCCGCCTGCCGCTGCATCCGGGCCAGCGAGTCGAGGTCGAGGACCTGCTCGGTGTGGGGGAGCGCCGCGGTCATGCGCTCGACGACGGCGTACTCCTCGGACACGGTCGGGTAGCCGATGAGCACCTTGAGCATGAACCTGTCGACCTGCGCCTCGGGCAGCGGGTACGTGCCCTCCGACTCGATGGGGTTCTGGGTCGCCATGACGAGGAACGGGTCGGGAGCCGGGTACGTCGTGCGGCCGATCGTGACCTGTCGCTCCTGCATGACCTCGAGGAGCGCCGACTGCACCTTGGCCGGTGCACGGTTGATCTCGTCGGCGAGCACGAGGTTGGCGAAGACCGGCCCCAGCGCTGTCTCGAACTCCCCGGTCTTCTGGTTGTACAGGCGGGTGCCGGTGACGTCGGCCGGGACGAGGTCGGGCGTGAACTGGATCCGCTGGAACGTGCCGCCGATCGTCGCGGCGAGCGTCTTGATCGACATCGTCTTCGCGAGCCCCGGTACGCCCTCGACGAGCAGGTGTCCGCGCGCGAGCAGGCAGACGGCCATGCGCTCCAGGAGCACGTCCTGGCCGACGATCGTGCGCTTGACCTGGTACAGCGCCTGCTCGAGCGGGTTCGTCGTCATCGGGTCCTCTACTTGGGTGGTGCGCCGGCGGCCCCGCCGGCTGTGGCGATGGGCACGGCGAACCCGATGCCCGCGAAGCTGTCGTCGCCTGCGGGGTTCGCGAGCGCCGTGACGACGCCGACGACCTGACCGGCGCGGTTCAGGAGCGGACCCCCCGAGTTGCCCGGGTTGACGGCCGCGTCGGTCTGGATCAGCCCGGTGAGCGTCGTGCCGTCGACGGCGACCGTACGGTTCAGGGCGGACACGACGCCCCCGGAGATGGAGCCCGCGTAGCCGAGGGGGTTGCCGACCGCGAAGACCTCGTCGCCGATGCCGACTCCGCCACCGAGGGTGGCGGCCACCACGACCTCCGGGAGTGTCGCGGGCGTGAGCACGGCGATGTCCTGGGCGGGCGTCGAGGCGCTCACCGTGGCGGCCGACTGGGTGCCGTCGGCGAACCGGACGGTGATCGTGGAGGCCCCCCTGACCACGTGCAGCGCGGTGAGGATCGTGCCGTCGTCCTTGACGACCGTCCCCGCGCCGAGCCCACCCGGTGTCGTCACGACGACGAGCGACGCGCGTACCGCGGCGTACGCGACGCTCCCGTCCGCCGGCGCGGCCGCCTGCTGCCTCGCCTGCTCGGCGAGCGCCTTGGTGATCGAGGAGTCGACGTCGTCCCGGGTGAGCGGAGCGGGTCCCGCCGGCCGGAAGGCCCACCAGAGGCCGAGGGCGGCCACGACCACGAGCGCGGCCGCGACGAGGACGGCGCGGCGGACGTGGGAGCGCACGCTCGTACGGATGCGGGCCAGCCGGTCCCGTACCGGCACTCGACCAGGGAACCGGTCGTGGGCGAACTCGTCCTCGAGCGAGTCGTGCTGGTAGCCCGGGTCCGTCGGCGTGAGCGGGAGGGGGCCGGGGGACGTGTCCTGAGGCGGCGGCGGTGGGGCGAGGAGCAGCCGCTTCGCCTGGGCGCGTTCCGCGGGCGTGGGCGAGGGCGTCTCACGCGAGGACTGCGGAAGTCGCCCCATCCCGACAGAGTAGGTCGGCGCTCAGCGGATGCGGAATGGCCGGATGCGCCCCCACAGCCAAGTCACAGCCCTGCGACAGGTCAGGGAGGGGCTGTGACCCACCGTCCGGAGCTGAGGCTCGACGCTGCAGGACGTACGGAACCGGGCGTTTTGATCATCCTCCTCCTCGGCGAGGTCTCGGCGCGACCCTGCCCAGCGCGTACGGTGCGTCCATGCTCACGCACACCTACGAGACGCATCTGGCGTGGACCGGTTCGACGGCCGGGGGCTACCGCGCCTACTCGCGCGCCCATCACGGGGTGACGGAGCCGCCGACCCAGGAGCTCGAGCTCACCGCCGACAAGGCCTTCCGCGGCGACCCCCAGCTCCTCAACCCCGAGCAGCTGCTGCTCATGGCGGCGAGCTCGTGCCAGCTCCTGAGCTTCCTGTCGATCGCGGCGAGACGGGGCGTGACGGTCACCGGCTACACCGACCGCGCCCAAGGCTTCCTCGACATGGGCGACCCGCCGCTGCGCGTCGGCCGGATCCACCTCCACACGACGATCGAGGTCGAGGGGGACATCGACGACGACGAGGTCGTACAGATCGCCCACCAGGCCCACAGGGAGTGCTTCATCGCCAACTCGCTGACGTCGGAGATGGAGCTCGAGGTCACCGTCGTCCGGCGGTGACGGTCGACGTATCCGCCGTTTCGTACCGCAGACGGCCTCCACCTCCCGATCCGGGCGAGGGGAAGGCGACTGGGGTACGAAAAGGCGGCGTCGTGGCGCCATCCCCCTCGGCGAGAGAGGCGCCGAGGTCACGAGCCGCACTGGCCACGTGGCCAAGGCTCGGCAACCAGGTCGGCTTGTCGGCGCCCGGGTCTAGGGTCGAAACATCCACGCCACAAGGGAGAAACCATGCCGATCCTCGAGCCGTACCGAGCCGATCCCGACCGCTACGACGGTCGCATGCCGTACCGGCGGGTGGGCCGCAGCGGCCTGGTCCTGCCGGCTGTCTCGCTCGGCCTGTGGCACAACTTCGGTGACGACGTGCCCTTCGACCGCCAGCGCGACATCCTGCGTCGCGCGTTCGACCTCGGCGTCACCCACGTCGACCTGGCCAACAACTACGGGCCCCCGTACGGCGCGGCTGAGGAGAACTTCGCCCGGCACCTGCGCAAGGACTTCCTGCCCTACCGGGAGCAGCTCGTCATCTCCACCAAAGCCGGCTGGGACTACTGGCCGGGCCCGTACGGGGACCTCGGCTCGCGCAAGTACCTGCTCGACAGCCTCGACGCGTCGCTGGCCCGCATGGGCGTCGACCACGTCGACATCTTCTACCACCACCGCGCCGACCCTGAGACCCCGCTCGAGGAGACGATGGGCGCCCTCGACTACGCCGTGCGATCGGGGCGAGCGCGCTACGTCGGCATCTCGTCGTACTCGCCGCAGCGGACCCGTCGCGCCGTCGAGATCCTCACGGCCCTGGGCACCCCGCTCCTCATCCACCAGCCGTCGTACTCGATGTTGAACCGCTGGGTCGAGGAAGGCCTGCTCGACGTGCTCGACGAGACGGGCGTCGGCTGCATCGCGTTCTCGCCGCTGGCCCAGGGGATGCTCACGGACAAGTACCTGGGCGGGATCCCGGAGGGCTCGCGCGCCGCCCAGGGGAAGTCGCTGTCGCCGGACCTGCTCACCGACGAGAACCTGGGCCACATCCGCGCGCTCAACGACATCGCGGCGACCAGGGGCCAGACCCTGGCCCAGCTCGCGATCTCCTGGGTGCTGCGCCGGGACACGGTGACCTCGGCGCTCATCGGAGCGTCCAGCGTGAGGCAGCTCGAGGACTCCGTGGCCGCCGTGAGGAACATCTCGTTCACCGATGACGAGCTCGCCGCGATCGACGCTCACGCGACGGAGGGCGGCCTGAACCTCTGGGCGGGGCCGAGCAGCATCTGACGCCGAGCAGTACCTGACGCAGGGGCGCGTCCGGCTCAGCGGAGCTCGGACGCGTCCGGCTCGGAGATCTGGACGGTCCGGTCGAAGTCGCCGTACGTGAGTGTGACCCGGGTCGTCGTGGGCGTGGCTCCGCCGCTGCCGAGGCTGTACGAGACCTGGCGCAGCAGCCCGGCGGAGTCGAGCCACATGTCGACGGTCGCTGCTCCGGACGCGCTCGGTGCGAAGACGCTCGCGTCCACGAGCGTGCGCCAGCGCTCGACGCCGAGGCCGCCGACCGTGTCCGGGCCGACGTCGGTGAGGCCGCGTACGGAGGAGCCGAGCAGTGAGGCCAGCGTCGGAAGGTCCGGCCGTACGGTCGCGAGCCCCAGCCGAGCGACCGAGGTCGACACGGACGACAGCACGTACTTCCCGGTCCCGGCCCTCGTGTACAGCTTGTCGCCGACCGTGATGACCGTGAGGGGCTGCCCATTCCGGCCCCCGTCGAGACGGCAGCGCGGGGTGGAGGGATCGGTGACGTCGTAGGCGCCGGTGTACCTCAGCGTGAGGTCGCCGCTGGGAAGACCCGTCGTGATGACGAGCTGGAAGGTGCCGGTGGGTACGCCCTGCGCGGCGCCGACGACGCGGCTCTTGAAGGTCGAGACGTCGACGATGCCGGTGGGAACGGGGGCGTCCGGCGCGATGGCGGCACTGCTCGCCGTGACGGTCGGGACGGGTGCGGCGTCGTCAGTGAGCGGCATGCAGCCCGCGACAAGGGCAAGCACGCCGAGACAGGCGACACCCCTCCCTCGATACGGCACCAGACCATTGAAAGGTTTTGATGGTCAAGGCCGGGTTGGAAACGGCTAAGAGATCCCCGAGAAATCGTTCTCAGACTTGACGGTCGGGCACGACCCACGGGCGACGGACGGCCCCGTGCCGTGCCAGGATCAGCCATGACCAAGCGCACGGCGCTCGCGGGGGGCGTGGTCGGGGGCCTCGCCGTGGTGGAGTTCACCTCGGGTGTCATCCAGGGCTACTACACGCCGTTGTACAGCGACATCGCTCGCCGACTGGCGATCCACGACGCGGACATCAACTGGCTGGAGGCGGTCCAGCTGCTCCTGTCGGCGATCGTCGTCCCCGTGCTCGCCCGCTTGGGCGACATGTACGGGCACCGGCGGGTCCTGCTCGGAACGCTCGCCGTGACCGGCGCCTCCGCCTGGGGCGTCGCGCTCGCCCCGAGCTTTCCCGTCTTCCTCGCGCTGTGGGCGACGATGGGCTTCTACGTCGTGTGGCTGCCGCTCAACGTGGCCATCATCTACGCGCGAGCGCGACGACTGCCGGACACCGCAGCCCTGACCCGCCGCGCCTCGGGCGTCATCGTCGTCGCCCTCCAGGCCGGAGCGATCTCCGGTGCCCTCGCCGCAGGGCAGCTCGGCGACCTCCTCAAGGGCACGCTCTGGCTCGTGCTCGCGGTCCCTGCCGCGCTCATCACGGTCGCCTTCCTCGTCGTCTGGCGCTTCGTCGCCGACCCGGGCGAGCGGTCGGGCGGCCGGGTCGACACCCGCGGGGCGGTCGTCCTCTCGCTCGGGCTGCTCGCGATCACGGGCGGGCTCAGCCTCGTCCGGCTGGCCGGCGTGACCCCGCTCGTCGTCGGCCTCGTCGTCATGGGCATCGCGGTCGTGGCCGGGTTCGTCCTCCTGGAGCGCCGTACGGCCTCGCCCCTCATCGACATGCGGCTCGTCACCCAGCCGGCGCTGTGGCCCGTCTTCCTCACCTCGGCGCTCATCGGCGTGAGCCTCCTCGGCGCCCAGGGCGCGCTGTCCACCTTCGTGCGTACGGACCGGGGCGTGTACGGGTACGGTCTCAGCCTCACCTCGGCCACAGCGTCGTACCTCATCGGCGCGTACGTGCTGAGCCTGCTCGTCGGCGCGGCCACGTTCGCCCGGATGACGGCCGCGACGACGCCGCGGCTGGTGCTCATGGCAGCGACCGGCATGATCGCGCTCGGCTACCTCGCGCTCGTCGTCCTCCACGACAACCTCGTCGAGGTGACGGCCTGCATGGTGCTCGCCGGGCTCGGCTCGGGGGCTCTCGTCGCGGCACTCCCGGCAGCGGCGGCCGCCGCCGCCCCGCTCGGCGAGACGGCGATGGCGACGGGCCTCACGAACACGACGAAGACGATCGGCGGCTCGTTCGCGAGCTCGGCCTTCGCGCTCGCCCTGGTCCAGGGCGTCACGACGGGGACGGCGGCGCCCATGTCCGGCTACGTCACGGTGTGGCTGATCTGCAGCGGCACGGCCCTGGTGGCTCTCCTCACGCTCCTCGCCGTGCCGAAGGTGGCCTTCACGTCCTCGCCTGCCTCGCACGCGATCCCCGGCGAGGAGGTGGCGGCGTGACGCGGGATGCGGCCGCCCTGGCCGAGCGGCTGTCCCGGATGATCCAGGTGCCGACCGTGGCGCCCGCTACCCAGGACCCCCTGTCGCCGGAGACGGCGGCCACCTTCACGGCGTTCCAGGACCTGCTGCGCGAGCTGTACCCGACGGTCTTCGCCGTGGCCGAGAGCACGGCTGTCGGTCGCGCGGGCCTCCTGCTCCGGCTCCGAGGATCAGGCGCAGGGACCCCGGCCGGTGTCGACGGACCTGTCCTGCTCATGGCCCACCAGGACGTGGTCCCCGCGCCGCTCGAGGGCTGGGAGAGCGCCGGCTGGACCCATCCGCCGTTCGCCGGTGTCGTCGGCGACGGTGAGGACGGCCTGACCGTGTACGGGCGGGGAGCCCTCGACGACAAGGGCGCGGTGCTGGTCATGCTCGAGGCCGTGGAGGACCTGCTCGGCGACGGGTGGCGGCCGCGTCACGATGTCCACCTCCTGCTCGGCGGCGACGAGGAGTCCTACGGAGCCTCCGCGGTCGCCGCGGCGAGCGAGCTCGACAGGCAGGGGGCTCGCCCGATCCTGGTCGTCGACGAGGGCGGTGCGGTCGTCACCGGCATCGTCCCCGGCCTGACGAGGAGGATCGCCGTCGTCGGCGTCGCCGAGAAGGGGATCACCACTCTCGAGGTCGCCGTGAGGGCCGACCCCCGTAAGCCGGCACACGCCTCCACCCCGCCCCGCCGCTCGGCGGCGGGCGGTCTCGCCCGTGCGATCCTCGCCCTCGAGAGGCATCCTCACCCCGCCCACCTCGACGACGTGGCGCTGCGGATGTTCACGGGGCTCGCCCCCTTCGTACCGGGCGTCCTCGGCCGGGTGCTCGCCCGCGCGGACCGCCTCCAGCCCCTGCTCGGACGCATCCTGCCGCTCGCCGGCCCGGAGCTCGCTGCGATGGTGCGCACGACGACGGCGGTCACCATGCTCGAGGGCTCCCCGGCGCACAACGTGCTGGCGCCGACCGCGCGGGCCATCGTCAACATGCGCGTCGAGACGTCGAGCTCGGTCGCCGAGGCCACGGCACACGTCGAGAAGGTCGTCCGCCGCGCCGTGGGCCGGGGCCTGATGGTCGAGGTACGGGTTCTCGAGGCCAGCGAGCCGACGGCACCGTCGCCCATGGACGGGAGGTGGGACGCGATCCGTACCGCCGTCGCCGCGGCCTACCCAGAGGCTGTGGCCGTCCCGTACACGATGCTCGCCGCGTCGGACTCCCGGCACCTCGCACGCGTCGCGCCGGCCATCTACCGGTTCTCGCCCCTGTACATGTCGTCCGCCCAGCGCGCCTCGGTGCACGGGGTCGACGAGCGCGTGGCGGCGGACTCGCTGGTCCGCGGGGTCCGCTTCTACCGCGCTCTTCTGTCGCCGCCCGCCTGAGGGTTCCCGTGCGGGGCGGTTTGAGCGCCGTGCCTATGTTGCACGCATGACCGCCACACCCCTGGTCGAGGTGCGCGACGTGCGCAAGGCCTTCGGTTCGTTCGAGGCCCTGCGGGGCGTCGACCTGGACATCGCGCGCGGCGAGAAGGTGGCGCTCGTCGGCGCCTCGGGGTCGGGCAAGTCGACCCTGTGCCGCTGCATCAACCGGCTGGAGACGACCACGAGCGGCACCATCGCGTTCGACGGCCGGCCGCTGCCGCAGGAGGGCAAGGCGCTCGCCGACCTCCGCGCGCAGGTCGGGATGGTCTTCCAGTCCTTCAACCTCTTCCCGCACTTCACGGCGCTGCAGAACATCTCCCTCGCTCCGGTGCGCGTACGGAAGGTGCCCAAGGCGGAGGCGGACGAGGAGGCCCGCGAGCTCCTGGCGCGCGTGGGGCTCTCGGACAAGGCGGACAGCTACCCGTCCGAGCTGTCGGGCGGCCAGCAGCAGCGGGTGGCCATCGCCAGGGCCCTGGCCATGCACCCGCAGCTCATGCTGTTCGACGAGCCGACCTCGGCTCTCGACCCCGAGATGATCTCGGAGGTCCTCGACGTGATGAGCGAGCTCGCGGAGGCGGGGATGACCATGCTCGTCGTCACGCACGAGATGGGCTTCGCCCGTCACGCCTGCGACCGGGTCTGCTTCATGGACGCCGGCCAGATCGTCGAGCAGTCGGCTCCCGGCGACTTCTTCGACAACCCCCAGTCGGAGCGAGCGCGCGACTTCCTGTCCAAGCTCCTCCACCACTGAAAGGACAAGAAGATGTACACCTTCAGCCGTCGAGGACTCCTCTACGCGGCCGCCGGCTCGACCGTGGCGGCCACACTCGCCGCCTGCTCGTCCGGTGCGCCCCCGACAGGTGCGCCGGGGAGCCCGGGAGCGAGCGGCTCGTCCGGTGGCAGCAAGCAGATGTCGCAGGACGTCTACGACACGATCATCAAGGGCGGGCCCGTCGCGGACGCCGGTACGGTCTCGGCGAGCGCGTGGGCGTCCAAGATCAAGAGCCAGGGCTTCATCAAGCGCGGCGGGACCACGACCGGTGCGATCTTCTCGCTCAAGGACCCCATGACCGGCCGGATCGTCGGCTTCGACGCCGGGATCGGCGACCTGCTGGCGCACTACATCACGGGCGGTACGGACGTCGCCAAGCTCACCCAGGTGTCCCAGACGACCGTCGACACGCGCGAGACCATGCTCCAGAACAACACCGTGGACATCGTCGTCGCGACGTACTCGATCACGCCCGCCCGGGCCCAGAAGATCGCCTTCGCCGGCCCGTACTACTCGTCCGGCGACTCGATCCTCGTCAAGAAGGACAACACGTCGATCAAGTCGGTGAGCGACCTGCAGGGCAAGAAGCTGGTCACCGAGTCGAACTCGACGGCGATCACGGCGATCCAGAAGTTCGTGCCCGGCAACCAGCCGACGCTGTTCGCCGACAACGACTCGTGCGTCGCGGCCGTGCAGCAGGGCCGAGCGGACGCGTACGTCCTCGACGAGTCGATCCTCCTG
>DASSQF010000189.1:0-4335 GCA_035702685.1 Propionibacteriaceae bacterium | reverse complement strand
ATGTTGGCCCTGGCGAGGTCGAGCCCGTACAGCACGGTCGACTTCTTGTAGACCGGCGTCTCCGGGGTGTTGAGGTACTTGGCCGGCATCCGGTCGTCGTCGAAGAGCCTGCGCGCCCCGAAGCCCAGCACGAGGCCGCCGGCGTCCTTGATGGGCCAGATCGCCCGGCCCTGGAAGAAGTCCCAGCCTCCCTGGCGCATGAGACCGGCCGCGACGAGCTCCTCGTCCCGGAAGCCCCGGCCCCGCAGGTGCTGGCCGAGCGCGCGCCCCGAGGTCGGCGCGAAGCCGAGTCCGAACCGCTCGGCGACGTCCCGTCCGAAGCCCCTGCCCTGGGCGAACTGGCGGGCGATGACCGCGTCCGGGGTCAGGAGCTGCTCGGCGAAGAACTCCGCGGCCTGTGCGTTGGCCTCGAGGATCCTCAGCCGGCTGCCGGTGCTCTCCCGCGGGCCTGACCCCTCCGTGCGCCGCAGCTGCACCCCGTACTTGTCGGCGAGGTGCTCGACGGCCTCCGCGAACGAGAGGTTGTTGACCTTGCGGACGAAGGAGATGACGTCGCCCGACTCGCCGCAGCCGAAGCAGTAGTAGAAGCCGCGGGACGGCGTGACCTGGAAGCTCGGCGTCTTCTCGTCGTGGAAGGGGCACAGGCCCTTGAGCGAGCCTCCGCCGGCCGGCTTGAGCGCCACGTACGCGGAGACGACGTCGTCGATGCGTGCGCGGTCGCGCACCTCCGCGATGTCCTCCTCGTTGATCAGCCCCGCCACGGCGCCGAGTCTATGGCTCCCCACGGACAGGGAAGGACGTGCGGGCGGCCGGCGAACCGCCTGCCTGGGCGGCTGTCATGCGTGTGCCGGCGCCACGGAGTGGCCGTCACTCCGTCCGGCACGCCGCGGTCGACCCTGGGAGGCGGTGACGGTTCCGGGCGACCAGCTCGTACACCCGGCGCGCGACACCTCGCACCCCCGGCAGCGCCAGCGTCCTCCCGGCGACCCGCCACAGCCGGCCGGCCCTCACAAGAGCGGCGCTGAACGCCTCGGCACCTGAGCGCACGCCACCTCCGTCGACCCACTGGACGGCGCTCGCCGCCTGGTCCCGCGTGACCCCGAGCGCGGCGAGGTCGGCCTGCTGCCAGGCGACGACGGCGTAGCGCCCCCGGCCCCACTGCTGCATGCGTGCGGCCGCGGCTGTGCAGAAGCCGCAGTCCCCGTCGTACAGGAGCGTGGGTGTCACGCCACCGGCACCTGGGCCTTGCTGGCCAGCGACGCGCCGGCGGCCTCCGCGATGACGAGAGCCGCTCGCCCGTCGCGGATCGACGGGGACGGCGCCGTACCCGCCTCGATGGCCGTGATGAAGTGGTCCAGCTCCGCCGAGTAGGCCGCGGCGTAGCGCTCGAGGAAGAACGGGAGGTACGGGCCGGCAACGTCCGTACCCGCGGCGCCGCTCGAGCGCACGCCGGTCGTCCGGAGGTTCGTCGTCTCGAGAGCACCCTTGGGACCGAAGACCTCGATGCGCTGGTCGTACCCCGCGGCGCAGACCCGGCTGTTGAGGATCGTGGCGGTCGCCCCGCTCGGGGCGGTCAGGGTGACGGAGCAGGTGTCGATGTCCCCGATCCCCCGGATGTCGTCGATGAAGGCGTGGCCGCTCGCGGACACCTCGGCGATGTCGCCCAGCAGGAACCGCGCCATGTCGAAGTCGTGGATCGTCATGTCCTTGAAGATGCCGCCCGAGTTCACCATGTACTGCGCCGGGGCGGCCGCCGGGTCGCGGCTGATGATGGTCACCTGACGCAGCTCGCCGACCTCTCCGGCGTCGAGGCGGCTCTTGAGCTCGATGACGCCCGGGTCGAACCGGCGGTTGAAGCCCACCATCACCCGGTGCTCGTTGCCGGCGATCGCCGCCAGGCACTCGTCCACCCGCTCGACGGACAGGTCGACGGGCTTCTCGGTGAGGACCGCCTTGCCCGCGGCGACCGAGGCGATGATCTGGTCCACGTGACAGGCCGTCGGCGAGCAGATGACGACGGCGTCGATGCTGGGGTCGGCGTACACGTCCTGCACGTTCTCCGTGGCCCGTGCGCCGTACGTCTCGGCGACTGCCGCTGCTGCGCCGGGCACAGGGTCCGCGATGAGGACGAGCTCCGCACGGGGGTGGGCGTAGATCGTGCGGGCGTGGACCTGGCCGATCCGGCCGGCACCGATGATCGCGAGGCGAAGCATCGTCGACTCTTTCTCTCGAGTGGAGCCAGGACGCCGAGGGAACTTTGTCCTGACATAGGGACTGTATGGAAGTGTCTCGCCGACGGTCAAGCCGTCACACGTACGGGCGCTGGTCCGCCTTCGCCGTGACGTAGTCCTCGTACGCCCGCCGCGTGCTCTCCAGCTCGGACACCTGCGACACGGGGACGTCCCACCAGGCGTGGCCGGGCGGGTTGGGACCCATGAGGTCGGTCTCGATGTACAGGACGGTCGTGCGGTCGGCGGCCACGGCCCTGGCGTAGTTCGTACGGAACTCCTCGATGCCGTCGCAGCGCAGGACGTCCGCGCCCCAGCTGGCGGCGTTGGCCGCAAGGTCGAAGGGGACGTTCTCGCCGTCCAGACGCCCGCCCGCGGACCTCACCCTGTACCGCGTGCCGAAGCGCTGCGAGCCACGCGACTCGGAGAGCGCGCCGATGGAGGCGAAGCCGTGGTTGTCGAGCAGGACGACGATGACCTTGACGCCCTCCTGGACGATCGTCGCAAGCTCAGAAGGCAGCATCTGGTACGTGCCGTCGCCGACGATCGCGACCACCTCGTGCTCGTCGCCCACCGCGAGCTTCACGCCGAGCGCCGCGGGGATCTCGTAGCCCATGCACGAGTACGCGTACTCGAGGTGGTACTGCTCGGGTGTCCGGGCCCGCCACAGCGCCTGGAGGTCGCCGGGCATGGAGCCGGCGGCGTTGATGACGACATCCCGGTCCCCCATGAGCTCGTTGAGCGCGCCGAAGACCTCGGTCTGGGCGGGGAGGGGCGTGTTGCCCCGGTGGTAGCACTCGTCGACGACCTTCTGCCAGGCGTCGTCGAGGTCCTGGGCGCGCTGCTGGTAGGCCGGGTCGGTGGTCCAGCCCTTCAGCGCGTCGGTCAGCGCCTCGAGTGCCTCCCGCGCGTCGGCGACCAGCATCTCTGCGCCGTGCTTGGCGGCGTCGAAGCGCGCCACGTTGACATTGACGAACCGCACGTCGTCAGCGGCGAAGACCGTACGGCTCGCTGTCGTGAAGTCCGAGTAGCGCGTGCCGATGCCGATGACGAGGTCGGCCTCGCGGGCCAGAGTGTTCGCCGCGCTGCCACCGGTCGCGCCCACTCCCCCGACCGCCATGCGGTGGTCGAAGCTCATCGCTCCCTTGCCCGCCTGAGTGTCCGCGACCGGGATGCCCGTGGCCTCCGCGAAGGCGCGCAGCGACGCCGCGGCCTGCGAGTACACGACGCCGCCACCGGCGACGACGAGCGGCCGCTTCGAGGCCTTGATCGCGGTGACGGCCCTCTCGAGCGCCGCCGGCTCCGGCACCGGCCGGCCCACATGCCAGACGCGCGTGCGGAACAGCTCCACGGGGAAGTCGTACGCCTCGGGCTGGACGTCCTGGGGCAGGCAGATCGTCACCGCGCCGGTCTCGACGGGGTCGGTGAGGACACGCATCGCGTTGAGCAGGCTCGAGGCGAGCTGCTCGGGCCGGTTGACGCGGTCCCAGAACCTCGAGACCGGCTTGAACGCGTCGTTGACGGAGATGTCGAGCGTCCGGGGGTCCTCGAGCTGCTGGAGGACGGGGTCCGGGGCCCGCGTGGAGAAGATGTCGGACGGCAGCAGCAGGACCGGGAGCCGGTTGGTCGTCGCGAGCGCCGCCCCCGTCACCATGTTCGTGGCGCCGGGGCCGATCGAGCTCGTCACCGCCCAGGTCTGCAGCCGGTTCTTCTGCTTCGCGTACGCGGCGGCGGCGTGAACGCCGCCCTGCTCGTTCCGGACGAGGACGTACGGAAGGTCGGGCGCCTCGTCGTCGCCGTCGAGGTGCTGGAGCTCGGCCTGAAGGAGCGCCTGCCCCAGGCCGGCAACGTTGCCATGGCCGAAGATCCCGAAGCAGCCCGCGATGAGCCGCTGCTCCACGCCATCCCGTTCGCTGTACTGGGCGGCAAGAAACCGCACCAGCGCCTGGGCGACGGTGAGCCGGATCGTTGTCGACATCGACGTCCTCTCGAGGTCAGGGTGCTGGGACGAGGATGTCACGCACGATCTGGTCCAGCTCTTCGTCGGCCCCCAGGAACTGGCGCAGCGTCCGCGCGGTGGCGCCGTACGAGAGGAACTCGGACGGCG
>DASSQF010000188.1:0-2535 GCA_035702685.1 Propionibacteriaceae bacterium | reverse complement strand
TCGCCTCTCCCCTCTGGGAAGGTCACACCGACGGGGCCATCTACAACTGCTACACGATCGGTACAGGCCAGACGAGTGTGCCCGCGGTGTTGTCGATCTGGTTGGCGGCGCCTCCCGCAGCCCCTGATGCCGAAGCCCTCGCTCGGGCGGCGGTCACACAGATGAACCTTCAGGCGATCACGATCGGGATCGTGCCGGAACCGCTGCCCGGCCGGATCGGGCTGGTCGGGCTTCCGACCTGGATGTGGGTCGAGAACCCGGGCGAGACGACGATGGGACCGATCAGCCGTACCGCCAGCACCGATGGCTACAGCGTCACCGCGACCGCACGGGTCACGCGCATCGTCTGGGCCATGGGTGATGGGAGCACCGTGACCTGCGCGGGCCCCGGCACCCGTTACGAGGACCGCTACGGCAAGAACGCGTCGCCGACGTGCGGCCACCGTTACACGCACCAAGGCACCTACACGGTGAGGGCCACCTCGTACTGGGACGTCACGTGGACCGGCCTCGGCCAGTCCGGCCACATCCCTCTGGACCTCACCAGCACGGCCACCATCACGATGGGCGAGATCCAGGTCCTGGCCCAGTAGTGACGGGGCGCGACGCCGCGTTTTCGTACCCCAGACAGCCCCCACCGACCGGAACGGCACGGAAGAAGCGATCTCCGGTACGAAACGGCGGATCCCGAGACTCATCGACCAGAGCGGCTCAGCCGAACGCGGCGACCTCGATCTTCTTCATGCGCATGAGCTTCTCGTACGCGCCGGGTTTCGACATGAGCCTGTCGAGGTCGGCCGGCACGATCTGCCAGCTGACACCGAACTGGTCGGCGCACCAGCCGCACTGCTCGGCCTCGGGCACCTTGCTGAGCTGCCCCCAGTACCGGTCGAGCTCGGCCTGGTCGACGCACGAGACCATGAACGAGACGCCGAAGTTGAAGGTGAACCCCTGCGGAACGGGCGCATCCATCGCGGCGAACGTCTGCCCCAGCAGCTGGAAGTCGGCGAACTGGACCGAGCCGGCGTCGGCCAGCTCGGTCGGCTCCTGGTACCGGAACAGCGCGTTGACCTGCCCGTCGAAGACGGAGGTGTAGAAGTCGATGGCCTCGCCGGCCCGTCCACGTACCGCTTCCGTGAACATGAGGTTCGGCACGATGAAGGCTCCTGATGAGCCCTCCGGCAGGAGGCACAGCTGCCAGTTCACGCCGTACCGGTCCTGGACCCACCCGTACCAGCCGCTGTACGGGTACTCGCCCAGCGGCAGCCGTACCTCGCCTCCGTCGACGAGGGCCTCCCACGACTCGTTGAGCCTCTCGCGCTGATCCGCCGGGAAGTTGACCATGAACGAGATCGACGGGTTGGGCCTCACTTCGGGCCCGGCGTTGATCGCGAGAAGGCGGTAGCCGCGGAGCTCGAAGGCCACGGTCAGCACGTCCCCGGCGAACTCCTGCTGGAAGTCCAGGAGCCCCTCCGTCGGGTAGTGCACCGTCTCCACGACCCGCGTGTCCGGGAACACCATCTGGTAGTAGTCCGCCGCCTCCGCCGCCGTGTGGTCGAACCACAGGTTGGGCACGATCCGCTGCATCGCCGGTCTCCTCTCCGAGGCCCTGTGCTGAGCGCCGGTACCTGCGCGAGCCTACGTTCGAGAGCGCGGAACGAGGAAGGGGTACGGACTCGGCTCAGGCAACGATGCAGGAACGGGTCCGGGTTCGGCCCGGTCGCCGATGCAGGAACGCGTACGGGCTCGGCTCACGCGCCCGATGCAGGAAGAAGTCCAGGTTCGAGCCGGCCGCAGACGGAGGCAAGGACCCACGCTCGAATCGGCCGCCGACGGACAGAGGGACGCGGGGTCGCGTCGGGCGTTCGACGGGGTCGGGGCCGGGGGTCGAGTCGGTCAGCCCAGGTGCTTGAGCGCCTCCCGCCGGGACAGCCCTGAGATACGAGGCTCCAGCCGCGCCACCTCCTCCCGTACCCACTCGGGATCCGTACGGGCGTACTGCCGCAGCGCCCAGCCGATCGCCTTCCGCAGCCAGAAGGACGTGTCGTCGACGTTCGCCTCGATGACGTACCGCAACAGGTCGACGTCGGTATCGGCCTTGTGGTTGAGCTGGCACAGCACGGCCGCCCGGCGCACCCACAGGTCGTCGTCGACGGCCCAGCTCCGCATGACGGGAGTGGTCTCCGGTCGATGCGCACGCAGCACCTGCCCGACGAGGTCGCCCGCGACGACGTCGACGAGGTCCCACCACGCGCCGGTGACGATGAGGTGCCGGTACAGGCCGAGCGTCTCGGGGTCCTGCCACCCCTTGGCAGCCTTGTGCTGGGCGAAGGCGATCGCCGCGTACCGCTCCTCGCGGTGCGTTGCCCCGTCCCACACTGTGCTTACGATCTGGGTCCACGCCGCTCTGTCGACGGGCGCGAACTCGGCGAGGAACGGTCTCAGCACCGCCTTGAGCTCGGGCGAGGTGACCCCGTAGTGGGGCATGTCCGACTTCAGGTACGCCTGCTGGGCGAGCGCCCGGTCAGGGTCCCC
>DASSQF010000187.1:0-12655 GCA_035702685.1 Propionibacteriaceae bacterium | reverse complement strand
GACCACCTCGGCCGGCCTGATCGGTGCGCTCCAGCGGGCCTTCTACATCATCGCCAGGGGCAGCCGTCCGTACGGTCCGTCCCCCTCCCCCCGTCGCAGGCCTCCGCAGCGCCTCACCGAGGATCGTCGTGGTGGGCGACGTCATCCGGGCAGTCGGCCCTTCCGCGCCTTCGGCCGGTCGCGCGGCTCGCCCTCCCTCACGCCGCCGGTGCTAGGACGCCTTCGACGACTCCAGGCAGTCGCGAAGCTCGGTGAGCAGGCGCTCCAAGGCGAACTCGGCGTCGACCGCCGCTCCCTTGACGTCGGCGTCCGCGCTCGCCACAGCCTTGATGGCCGCGCCCACGGCGGAGGGTGACCAGGCCCGCGCCTGCCGGGCGATGTCCTTGAGCTTCCAGGGCGGTACGCCCACGTCCTTGGCGATCGCCGGCTCGGGTCGCCGGTCGGCGCGCGCCTCGAAGTACTTGCCCAACGCGCGGAAGGACCCGGCGAGGGCGCTCGTGACGAGCACGGGAGCCACGCCGGTCGACAGCGCCCACCGGAGCTTCTCCACCGCCGCGCCGTAGTTCCCCGAGAGCACGTCGTCCGCGACGGCGAAGCTCGACACCTCGGCACGTCCCGCGAAGTAGCGCCGTACGTGCGCGGCGGACAACGTCGCGGCGGACGAGTCGGCGGCCAGCTGTTCGACGGCTCCGGCGATGGCACGCGCCTCCGACCCGACGGCGTCCACGAGCTGCTGCGCCGCCTCCGCGTCCAGCCGCGCCCCCAGCCGTCGCGCCCGGTCCGTGGCGAACCGCCCCAGCTCCCAGGGCTTGAGGGCCGGACAGTCGATGACGCGCCTGGCCAGGGGCTTCAGCCTGTCGAGGACGTTCTTCCCGCGGGCACCGGCCGGGTGCACGACGACGAGGAGGGTCTCGGGCGGGATGTCCTTCGCCACCGCGACGAGGGTCTCGAGGAGCTCCGACGGCAGGAGGTCGGCCCCGGTGACGACGGCCACTGACTCCATGGCGAGCAGGGCGCTGCCCGTCATCTCGAGGAGCTGGCCCTGCGTGAGCGTCGAGGCCTCGACGGAGTTCACTGTCGCCTGCGGGTGCTCGGCGAGCGCGTCGGAGAGGATCTCCGCCAGGTGCTGCTCAGCGAGGTACGCCTCGGGCCCCACGATCAGCACCAGGGCACCGAACAACGAATCCGCCATGGGCGACAGCATGCCAGTACGGGGTGACAGGCGACGCGGACCGTCCGCGGTGCCCGGCTAGGGTCAGGCGCCCGGCCATGACCCGTGGGGCTCCGGGCGACCCGTACGACCCGCTCAATGACGAGGTCAGACTGACCGGTTCGTGACCGGTCGGGCGAGGGCGCGACTGGTACGCGGCGGGAGGTCGTACGTGTCCCGGCGTGCCCCTGTCAGGCCAGCGACAGGAAGAGCTTCTCCATCTGCGCGGCGTCGTACTCCGCGTCCTCGTTGAGGAGGCACTCACGCAGGCCGGTGGCGATGATCGCGAACCCTGCACGGTCGAGCGCCTTGCTGGCGGCAGCCACCTGGGTGACGATGTCCCGGCAGTCGCGGCCCTGCTCGATCATCGTGATGATGCCACCGATCTGGCCTTGCACGCGCTTGAGACGCTTGAGCGTCGCCTCGAGCTCCTCCGGGTCGATGACCATCGAATCCTCCTCGTGACTGGTACCGGGAAGGGTATCTCCTCCTGCCACCAGCGCCAGAGGCCGCCCACGGAACGGCGACGTGAGATCGCCGAGGGCGAAGGCCGTCAACGCTGGTCCCCCGGTTGTGCCGCGAACCGCGGAAGCACGACGTGGCCCGACGCCAGGATGTCGAGGATCTGACCGGCTGCGCTGACTGAGGACAGAGGGCTGACCGGAGACCGCCGCAGGTCGAGCGCGAGCTCCACGATCATCATCGTGGTGTGCGCAGTGAGAACGACCCCGAGGTCGTCAACAGCGCCCGTACGAGCGGCGATCGCCTCCTCGAGGAGCCTGCGCTCCTGGGCCAGGACGTCCCAGAGACGGGCCCTCGGCCCCGGAGCCCCGTCCAGCACGTCACGGAGTCGGAGCCAGCGTTCAGCCTCGCGGTCGTACTCGTCGAGGTAGTCGATGAGCGCCGCACCCAAGGCTTCCTCGAGGGGCTCGTCGGAGGGCCGGGCCGCCACTCTCGTCGCGAGCGCGGTGAGGTTGCGGACCACCGGGTCGAGCAGGACATGGTCCTTCGCAGGGAAGTACCGGTAGACGGTGGCGACACCCACCTCCGCCCGTGCCGCGACTTGCTCCATGGTGGTCTGGTCGAACCCCTGCTCCTCGAACAGTCCCAGGGCGGCGTCGAGGATCGCCGTCCTCGTCCGCTCCGCCTTCTGCTCCCTCAGACCCACCCGTTGATGATAGCCACCCTCATCTGATAGGAACTCTCACAATGCGCGGGTGTCGCGCCCGGTCACGTCCAGCGAGGTCACGATGAGCCGTACGAGCACGTTCCTTCAGCACTTCGAGCTCGCGGAGGCGGTCTGTGGTGCCGACGTCACCTCGATCGACTCGGCCGCCTGGCTTCCCGCGGTCGTTCCGGGAGGCGTGCACGAGTCGCTCCTGGCGGCCGGACGCATCGAGGACCCGTACCGGGACGAGAACGAGTCATCGATCCGCTGGATCGAGGAGAGGGACTGGTGGTTCCGAGGTCGATTCTCCGCCCCGGCGGACCTGCAGGCGGACGAGCGGGTACGACTCGTCTTCCACGGGCTGGACACGGTGGCGGAGGTGTGGCTGAACGGCGAGCGGATCGGTCGACACGCCAACATGTTCCGTCCGGCGGAGTTCGAGGTGACCTCCCTCCTCGCTCCCACGAACGAGGTGCTCGTACGGTTCTCGCCGCCCCTCGACGGGCTCGAGGTCCCGCCCAGCGTCGCGGACGTCATGGGCCGGATGGGGGCCATCCTGGGCGATCTCGCCGAGGGTACGGAGGAGGGGCCCGGCATCTTCTCGCCGAGTCTCGCCCGGGCCACCCTGCGTAGGAAGGCGACATTCTCGTGGGGGTGGGACTTCGGGCCACGCGTCCCGTCCGTCGGGATCTGGCGCCCCGTGGAGCTCCGTCGCGAGCGTGTTGCGACGATCACCGGCCACCACGTCCGCACCGACGCCCTCCACGAGGACGGGAGCGCGGACGTCACGGTGAGCGTGGAGGTGGACGCGTTCGCCGGGGGTACGCTCGCGGCTCGCGCCAGGCTGGGGACACCAGGGGGCGAGTCGTACGAGCTGGAGTTCCCGCTGGCCGGCGGCTCCGGGAGCGGCTTCGTCACCGTGCCCGACGCCCGGCTCTGGTGGACCCACGACCTCGGAGAGCCCGCCCTCCACGACGTGTCCATCTCACTCACGGCCGACGGTGTCGAGGTCGACCGCGTCGTGGACCGGGTCGGGCTGCGTACCGTCACGCTCGATCGCTCACCCGACCCGGAGGGCGGACACCGGTTCGGGTTCGTCCTCAACGGCGTACCGGTCTTCGCCCGAGGCGCCGCGTGGCTGCCGGCCAGCATGCTGGTGGGGTCCGTGACGGCGGAGCGGCATCGCGAGCTCGTCGAGCTCGCCCGCGACGGCGGCATGACGATGCTGCGGATCTGGGGCGGAGGCGTGTACGAGCAGGACTCCTTCTACGCCGCGTGCGACGAGCTCGGCGTCATGGTCTGGCACGACTTCATGTTCGCGTGCATCGACTACCCCAGCGAGGACCAGGAGCTCGCGGCGGAGGTGGCGGCGGAGGCCGCCTACCAGGTGCGGCGCCTGCGCAACCGCGCGTGCATGGCGCTGTGGGCGGGCAACAACGAGGTCCAGCTGGTCCACGGGTTCGCCTATCAGAACTACGATCCGGGCGACTGGGGGTGGGGCTTCTTCCACGACCTCCTCCCCCGCACCGTGGCCGAGCTCGACGGGTGCGTGCCGTACTGGCCGGGGAGCCCGTGGGGCGACGCGCCCGAAGAAGGGTTCATGGCGGTGAACGGGGTGCTCTCCGGTGACCGACACGCCTGGGAGGTCTGGCACGGCATGGACTTCGGGGCCGGGGGCGGCGACTTCGCCTCCGTCGGGGAGGCGCGGCACTACAGGCGGTACGCCCAGGACCGCGGCAAGTTCATCAGCGAGTTCGGGATCCATGCCTCCCCGGAGAAGGGGACGCTTGAGCGGTGGATCGACCCGACGAGGCTGAGCGTCCACAGCCGCACGTTCGACTGGCACAACAAGGACAACCCGAAGGACAAGGCCGACCCGATCCTCGAGATCATCACAGGGCTCCCGACGTCGCTCGACGAGTACGTGGACTTCACGATGGTCGCCCAGGCCGAGGGTCTCAAGTTCGGCATCGAGCACTACCGGAGGCGCCAGCCCAGCAACAACGGGACGCTCATCTGGCAGTTCAACGATGTGTGGCCGGGGTTCACGTGGTCCGTGGTCGACTACGACCTGGTCCCCAAGGCCGCGTACTACTACGCGAAGCGCGCGTTCGCGCCGGTGCTCGCCAGCTTCCGCCGGGACGGCGACCGGCTTGAGCTGTGGGTCTCCAACAGCACGGCCCGCCCAGTCGACGTGAGGGCCCTCGTCACCCTGGGGAGCGTCGACGACACCCTGGGCGAGCACGTGGAGGTGCGAGCCTCGGTCCAGCCCCGAGGGTCCGTCATGGCGTGGCACACGAGGGGCGAGCTCACTGGGGACCAGGTCGCCTGGGTGGAGAGCCCGGACGGCATCTTCCCCGCGAACCGGCTCTTCTTCGCCGAGATCAAGGACATCCCCTTCATTCCGGCGGCGCTCGAGGTGAACCTCATCGAGACCGGCGCGGGAAGGGTGACGATCGACGTCGTCGCGGACCGCTACGCGTACTTCGTCCACGTCCCCACGCCCGTGCCCGGGCTGCGTTTCTCGGACAACTACCTCGACCTGCGGCCGGGCGAGCCGAGGCGCATCGAGGTCCGGGGGCTGACCGGGGCCGTCGATGCATCGAGCCTCGTCGTGCTGCCCTACGCGGGGATCTGAGGAAGACGTCGCCGGGGGGCCGCCCGCGTCGTACGTCTGGGCTAACCCGGCGCCTGCCCGGCGGTGACCGCGACGGGGTCCTCATCGGAGCGTGGTGATCGTCCAGGACCCGGAGGTCACGCCGACCGCCACGGCGCCCCGCTGGTCGGTGCGGACCACCTGCATCCCGAGGCCCTCGAGGGTACGGAGCGTCTTCGCCGCGGGGTGCCCGTACGTGTTGCCCAGGCCGACCTCGACGAGAGCCACCGTGGCGTGCGTCGCGGCAAGGAATGCGCCGGACTGTCGGGAGGACCCGTGGTGCGGCACCTTGAGGACGTCGGCGTTGAGGTCCACCCCTGATGCCACCGCGGCCTCCTGACCCTCCGGCTCGATGTCGCCCGTGACGAGGACCGAAAGGCCCGGCACCGAGACACGTCCCACGATGCTCGAGTTGTTCTCGGCGCTCGACTCCCCGGCGTCCACGCCGGCACCGATGTCCGAAGAGGCCGCCACGGTCTGCCACCGCGCCCGGCCGACGACGAGATCGTCACCCGTCGCCGCCGTCGTCACCGGGATCCCACGGTCCTCCAGCTCGAGCCTGATTGCCGCAGCGGTCGCCGCCGGACTGGCCAACGGCGACACGATGGCGCGGCCCACCGGACGTGACGCCAGCAGCGCGGCGAGTCCGCCCACGTGGTCGGCGTGGTAGTGCGTGAGCACGAGCAACGGGACGGCCTCGATCCCCACCTGGTCCAGGCATCGGAGGAGAGCCACGGGATCGGGACCCGTGTCGACGAGGACGGCCTGCCCCGGAGCGGCGGAGACCACCGTGGCATCACCCTGTCCCACGTCGCAGGCCACCATCTGCCAGGACGGCGGAGGCCATCCCAGGTGGTACGGCGCGCGCAGGAGCGCGAGGACGAGGGCGAGCGCCAGCGGCAGCGTCAGCCACCACCGGCGGAGCACCGACGGCGCCACCCGAGCGAAGGCAAGGCAGGCGACGACGACCAGACCGATCGCCACCGCGCTGCTCGGCCACGCCACGGTGGCTCCGGGCAGCGACGCTCCCACCCGGGCCACGGCCAGGATCGGCGCAGACGCCCAGCCGGCCGCCCAAGCCAGGATCCGCCCCACGTCGGGGAGCAACCACGCCACGCCTGCGCAGGCGAAACCCAGCACCGTGGCAGGACCGACGAAGGGGCCCGCCAGCGCGTTGGCCGGCACGCCGACGACGCTGACCTGCCCGGACAGTGCGGTGACAAGGGGTTGGGTCGCGACCTGGGCGGAGAGTGGTACGGCCAGGGCCTCGGCCAGCCAGCCCGGCAGCCAGTGTCCGAGCGCCCGAGCCCAGCGCCTGCCCCACCAGACGATCCCGAGGCACGCCGCGACCGACAGGGCGAAGCCCCACGACCTGGACAGCCAGGGGTCGACGAAGCAGAGGACGACGACGGAGACGGACACCAGCCGGACTCCGCCACCCCGACCTGCTTCTCGCCCGAGGGCCGCGAGCGTCACCACACCCATGGCCGCGGCTCTGACCACGCTCGGCTCCGCACGGCACAGGACGACGAACGCGGCCACGGTCGCGACGCTCAACCCTGCGAGCCGTCTGCCCCCGACCCCGCACCACTTGGCGACGAGCACGACGAACGCCAGCAGGAGCGCCAGGTTCGCCCCGGAGACGGCCATGATGTGCGTGAGTCCGGTGGCCCGGAACTGGTCCCTCATGGTCGGCGAGACGCGCGACGTGTCGCCCAGCGTGAGGGCCGGTACGAGCGCGCTCCGATCTCCCGGCAACGTCGAGGCGGCCTCCCGGAGCCCGGTCCGCACCACCTCGACGGCGCGGAGCCACCACGCCGGCGACGTCCTGACGTCCGGCGGTGTGAGGGGCCGCACGGTCGCGGCGACCCCGTCAGCGACGTCCGCGGCACCGAGTCGAGCCGTCAGTCGAACGGTCGCGCCGACGGGGACCTGGGCCCAGGAACCCGTTCCCTCGCCGTTCGCCTCCACATCCACCGCCTGGACCAGAGCCCACGACTGCCCACGCCCCTCCAGCTGCACCACGTCAGCCCGGAACCGCACCTGCTCGCCCCAGCCCATCCGGCTCTGGAACGTGGTGGGTTCGGAGCTCAACCGGACGACCATCCCGACGACAGCCCTCTGGGCGGCGAGCGTGGCCACGGGGCCGGTCGCCAACGCGTGCGCCCGGAGGCCGCCCACGAGCAACGACCCGACGAGCACGACACACGCGAGTCCCGCGGGGAGCGACCGTCGGCCCGCAGCGATGCCGGCCAGCACCAGGGCCAGCACCGCCGTACAGACCAGTGCGGGGAGCTGACCGGAGGTGGTGAGCCACATCCCCGCCCACGTGGCGAGTGCGGCCGGCACCAGCCGCAGGTCCACTCCCTGCTGGCCCTGGTCGCGCCCCGGCTCGCTCCGCGCACGCTCAGACACGGACGTGCGGGGCGATCTGTGCGTACATCTTGGCTCCGATGCCGTCGACCTCCTGGAGCTCCTCGATGCTGCTGAACCTCCGGTTCTTCGTGCGGTAGTCGAGGATCGCCTGGGCCGTGACGGGCCCGACCCCGGGAAGCGCGTCGAGCTGGGTGAGTGTGGCGGTGTTGAGGTCGACGAGGACCTCACTGCCCGATGTCCCCGGCTGCGAGGGGCCGGTGCCGCCTGGCCCGACCCGTACCTCCCCTCTGGGAGCTGTTCTCGTGCCGACGACCACCTGGCATCCGTCCGTCAGGACCGCCGCGAGGTTGAGCTCGGCGGCGTCTCCATCGCCTCGAAGGCCGCCGACCGCGGCCAGCGCGTCAGCCACTCTCGCTCCTTGAGGCAGCCTGACGAGGCCGGGCGACGCGACGGCGCCCAGGACGTGGACGAGGATGGTCGGCGTCGGGGACGGGCTCGCCGTCGAGCTGCGCGGCGACGAGTCAGGACTGCCCGCGCTCGACGCCCGCGGGATCGGGGTCGGAGCGGCCACAGCGACAGGGACCGCCTTGGCTCGGAGCAGCCACGCGGCCGAGGCGAGGACGGCCACGAGCGTGATGGCCGCCATCACACCGAGGTGACGGCTCGTCAGTCGACGACCCGTGCCGCCAGACTGTGGGCGGAGGTGTTCGGCAGCGGCGGCCTGGACGGGCTCCGGTGGCTCCCCCGGCGGCCCTGCCTCTCGCTCCCCTGCCGGGACTGCGGGTTGGAACAGGGCGGCGAGCCGCGCCCGCACCACCTCCGCCAGCTCAGGCAGCCGCTTGTCGCCGAACACCTCCACACCTGGACAGTGGGCAGGTCCACGAGCGATCCGTCAGCTAGGTCGCCGCCTGTGGACAAGAGCCGGTGCGGATGGTGGATGTGGACAAGTGCGATGGCCGGGTGCCGGTCCGGTTCCTCGACGAGCGTGACGCTGAGAGGCTCGAGGAGCGCACCTGCTCTCGCCGGAGACGACCTCCCCCAGCGGTTCAGCGGGGGACGATCGACACCATCTTCGGCAGTCGCAGGATGACCTGGGCGACCTCGCGACCGTCGAGCGCACGCTGCACGTTGGCGTCGGCCAGGGCGACGGCCCTCGCGTCGTCCTCCGTGATGTCGGTCGGCACCTCGATCTTGGCGCGCACCTTCCCCTGCACCTGAACGACCATCGTCGTCCGCTGCTCCGCGCGGAGGGCGGGGTCGACGACGGGCCACGAGGCGTTCGCGATGGACGGCGCGTGGCCCAGCACCTCCCACATCTCCTCGGCCACGTACGGCGCGAACAGGCTGAGCGCCAGCGCGGTGAACTCAGCCGCCTCGCGCACGGCCGGATCGACCGGCCCGCAGCCGGTGTCGATGGCCTTGCGGGTCGCGTTGACCAGCTCCATGAGGCGAGCGACGACGACGTTGAAGCGGCGCGACTCGAGCAGGTCGGTGACCTCGCCCAGCGTCCTGTGGGCGGTACGGCGCAGCGCCAGGTCACCGGTCGATGGGTCGGCGCCCTTCGGGCTCGCCACGTCGGTGGCGACGCGGTAGGCGCGCTGGAGGAACTTCAACGTCGCACCCGGCGACACGTCCGCCCAGTCGATGTCGTCCTCCGGCGGCCCGGCGAACACCACGGTGGTACGGATCGCGTCGACCCCGTACTGGTCGATCTGAGCCCCCAGGTCGACGCCGTTCCCCAGCGACTTCGACATGGCCTTGCCCTTGTTGATGACCTGGCCCTGGTTCATGAGCCGCTGGAACGGCTCGTCGAAGTCCACCATGCCGAGGTCGTTCAGCACTTTGGTGAAGAACCGCGAGTAGAGCAGGTGCAGGATCGCGTGCTCGACCCCGCCGACGTACTGGTCGACGGGCATCCACTTCGCGACCTCAGCCGTGTCGAAGGGCGCGTCGGTCGCGTTCGGCGAGCAGTAGCGGAAGAAGTACCAGCTCGAGTCGACGAACGTGTCCATGGTGTCCGCGTCGCGCGTCGCCGGACCGCCGCAGGTCGGGCAGGTCGTGTTGACCCACTCCGTCGCGTTGGCGAGCGGCGAAGTGCCCTTCGGCTTCAGGTCGGCGCCGCGGAGGTCGGGCAGCAGCACGGGCAGCTGGTCGTCGGGGACCATCACCTCGCCGTGCACCGGGCAGTGGACGATCGGGATCGGGCAGCCCCAGAACCGCTGCCGGCTCAGCAGCCAGTCACGCAGGCGGAACGTGATCGCGGCCTCGCCCTGGCCGTCGGCCTCCAGCTTCTCGTTCATCCTGGCCACGCCGGACTTCTTGTCGCTCAGGCCGTCGAGCAGGCCCGAGTTCACGTACCCGCCGTCGCCGGTCGTGGCGATCCCTGACGTCGCGGGGTCGGCCTCACCGGTGTCGATGACCATGCGCACGGGCAGCCCGTACGTGCGGGCGAAGTCGAGGTCGCGCTGGTCGTGGGCGGGCACCGCCATGATGGCGCCGGTCCCGTACTCGCTGAGCACGTAGTCGGCGGCCCAGATCGGCACCTGCTCCCCGTTGACGGGGTTCGTCGCGTGGACGCCCAGGAACACGCCCGTCTTCGGTCGCTCGGTGGACTGGCGCTCGATCTCGGTCGCCTGCTTCGTCTTCTCGAGGTATGCCTCGAACTCGGCGCGCTGCTCGTCGGAGACCAGTTCCGCCGCCAGTGCCGCGTCCGGCGCGACCACCATGAAGGTGGCTCCGAACAGGGTGTCGGGCCGCGTGGTGAAGACCCGGATCGGCTCCTCGCGCCCCTCGACCCGGAAGTCGACGTACGCGCCCTCGGAGCGACCGATCCAGTTGCGCTGCATCGCCAGCACGCGGTCGGGCCACTTCCCCTCGAGCGCGGACATATCGTCGAGCAGCCGTTGCGCGTACTCGGTGATGCGGAAGTACCACTGGGTGAGCTTCCGCTTCGTGACCGGCGAGTGGCAGCGCTCGCAGAGGCCCTGGACCACCTGCTCGTTGGCCAGCACCGTCTGGTCGTTCGGGCACCAGTTGACGTAGGAGTCCTTCCGGTACGCCAGGCCCTTCTCGTAGAAGCGCAGGAACAGCCACTGCGTCCAGCGGTAGTACTCAGGGTCGGAGGTGTGGAGGCGGCGGCTCCAGTCGACGCTCAGCGCGTAGCGGCGGAAGGAGCGCGCCTGCGTCTCGATGTTGGCGTACGTCCACTCGGCCGGGTGCGCGTTCCGCTGGATCGCGGCGTTCTCCGCGGGCAGGCCGAACGAGTCCCAGCCCAGCGGGTGCATGACGTCGTAGCCCTGGAGGCGCCAGAAGCGGGAGACGACGTCACCCATGACGAACGCCTCGGCGTGACCCATGTGGAGGTCACCGGACGGGTACGGGAACATGTCGAGCACGTACCGGCGCTCGCGGCTGCCGTCGTCGCGCGGTCGGAAGGTCTGGTCGGCCTCCCAGAACGCCTGCCACTTCTCCTGGGCAGCGACGATGTCGTACCCGCGAGCCTCCTGCCCGCTGCGGGTCGCCTCGACCTGGCTCACTGTTCCTCCTCGGGGAGCACGAGGCACAGAACGTGCCGGTGCAGTCGGTCGAGCAGTCTATCCGTCCGCACCGGGAAGACGGCGATGGGATTCGGCTGCGGGATCGCCGCACGACGGGCCACCCAGGGACAGCCGCAGTCAGGGCGCGCGAGCCACCCGCGACGGCATGCCGGTCTTCCCCTCGCGTGTCCCTCGGCGTCGGCGACATCCGCCCGTCACGCGCACGCCGCTCCCATCGCCGCCTGGATCTCGTCGAGCGCCGAAGGCGGCAGCGCGAGCTGGTGGATCCGCGTGAGCAGGTCCCACAGCGGGTGCCAGCCGCCGATCCGGTCGGCCCGCTCCAGGGCCACCGTGGCGAGCACACCCGTGCTGCTCTGCCAGCCGGCGAGACCCGCCGCACAGACCGGGCCCAACGACAGATCCGAGGGCGCCCGCCACGCCACGTACAGCCAGGTGTCGACGAGGGCAGAGGCGGTGTCGCGGCTGAGCTTCATCCAGAAGGCGTCCCGGGCGGCAGGCACGTCGAGCAGCAGGAGCATCTCGGCGCACTCCCTCGTCGACATCGACGTCGACCCCCTCGCGAGGCGTGCGTCCAGCAGGGCGTCGAGCCGCCGGCGTGCGGCGCGGGGGCTCAGCCTGTCGAGCCGGCGAGCGGCGCCGCGCAGCGCTGCCTCCGGAAGGACCTCGACGTGGGAGGGAGGCAGGAACAGGCCCTCCAGGTCGTGGCGGGTCGGCCGTGCGGCCAGGCCGTGGTAGGCGGCTTCCGCGGCGATGCGGCTCGTGCCCGGCTCGTACGGCTCGGCATCTTCAGGGCTGTCCACGGGCCACCAGCTCCCACCGCACACGACGAGCTCGGTGAACACCTCCATCGGCAGGTCGTCGGCCACGCGGCGGACGACGGCCGGAACCGCGACCGGGTCGTCGCCGTACCCGACGAGGGCCAGTCGGGCCCCGGGTCCCGCCTGGCTCAGGAACGGCGCGAGCAGCGTCGCGGCGAGGCCGGGCGACTCGGCGTCCCGGAGGTCGACGCGCGCCACGCAGCCGATCGACGAGTCTTCGATGACGGCCACGACGAGCGAGTCGGCGGGGTGGAAGCCCAGCAGGTAGGGCATGGCGCCGAGCAGGTCGGCGGGGCAACGGGCGGTGAGAACGGGTTCGGTAGTCACACCCCGACCGTGCGCAGCGGGAGCGGGATCGGTCATGTGTCCACAGGTCTGGCCGACACGGGTCCGCCTGTGGACAAGCCCGCTCCTCCTGTCGCGTCCTCGCCCCGTTCCTGCGACCGTGTCCCGTGGGTACCCTGGGACGCGATGACAGGAGCGCCGCCGTACGGGAGCTGGGGCACGGGCCAGGACCGGTCCGCACGTACAGGCATGTCCGGTGGTCCCCCCATGGGACCGCCGCCGGGTTCCCCGCCGCGCGACCCGTACGCGCCGTTCGGGCCGCAGCAGCCCCTACCGCCACAGGGCCCGCCGCCCGGGAGCCGACCCATCGGCCCCGCCAGACCTGCCAGCCTCTCCATCGACGCCTACAAGCCGCCCAAGCGCCGGGTCGGCGCCTTCCTCGCGTTCCTGGTCGGCTTCGCGGTGCTCATCGGGGCCTTCGTGACGGCGGGCTACCTCACGAGAACGGCCGGCGACTCCCCCTCGGCCTCGGCCTCACCCGCCGCGACGCTGCCAGGCCTCGCGTTCGAGACGGACTCCGCGACC